>JAYVIK010000156.1:0-33922 GCA_043770265.1 Flavobacterium sp.
CGCATCAACATGTGTTGCGGACGCTCAACTATTTTTCCGTTGATTCTTAACAAATAAGAACGCTCCAAAGTTTTAAAACCAAAATAATCGTAGTTAAAATCTCTGTTGTATATAATGTGCGAATCCAAGAAACCAGCGTTATCCATAATTACTTTATGCACTTCTTCTGACAGCAACGGCGCTTCAAGATTCGTTCTCGGGTTTACATAATGAAACATATCGTTCATGGTTTCCGAGAAAGATTTTTTGGTATTGGAATGCAAATTCGAAATTGCAATTCGAGCTGCAAGTTGAGCATAATCAGGATGAGCAATGGTCATCGAAGCCGCAGTTTCGGCAGCAAGATTGTCTAATTCAGAAGTAGAAACTCCATCATACAATCCTTCGATTACTCGCATCGCTACTTTCACAGGTTCTACTAAACCGTTCAATCCGTAACATAGTTTTTTAATTCTATCCGTGATCTTGTCAAACATTACTGGCTCTTTATGGCCATCTCTTTTTACTACGTACATAATTTTTGGTTTTGTGAAATAGACAATCCCTTCTCTATTTCGGGGTATTTGTGATTGATTTTGGGAAGCTAATCCCGGTCATTTTTTGTTTTTTGCCACGAAGACGCAAGCCATAAATTTTTTGGCTTAGGCATTTGTAGCTAGATTATAGTTTGCAATGAAACTGAGATTCTGGCTTATAATTTTATTAGTGGCTTTGTATTTTCTTGGTAAAAATTTAAAAATCAGCGTCGAAAGTAATTTTCTGAGCATCAACATCAGTATTCATTACTCCTGATTTTTGGTATTCGGCTACTTTCTTTTCGAAGAAATTGGTTTTTCCTTGAAGCGAAATCATATCCATAAAATCAAAAGGATTTGGGGTGTTGTATTCTCTTTCGCAACCCAATTCTACCAATAATCTGTCGGTAACAAACTCTAAATATTGAGTCATCAAAACCGCATTCATTCCAATCAAACTCACCGGAATGGATTCTGTTATAAATTCTCTTTCGATATTTAAGGCTTCCACAATAATTTCTCGGATGCGTTCTTTTGAAACTTTGTTTACCAAGTGATGATTGTGTAAGTGAACAGCAAAATCACAGTGAACGCCTTCGTCACGAGAAATTAATTCATTCGAAAAGGTTAAACCTGGCAGCAAACCACGTTTTTTCAACCAAAAAATAGAGCAGAAACTTCCTGAGAAGAAAATCCCTTCGACGGCTGCAAAAGCAATTAATCTTTCGGCAAAGGAATCGGATTCGATCCACTTCAAAGCCCATTCTGCTTTCTTTTGAATAGCCGGAAATCGTTCGATTGCATTGAACAATTCGTCTTTCTCGGCTTCGTCTTTTACATAAGTATCAATTAATAAAGAGTAAGTTTCGCTATGGATGTTTTCCATCATAATTTGGAAACCGTAAAAGAATTTCGCCTCTGCATATTGTACTTCGTTGACAAAATTTTGAGCTAAATTTTCGTTTACAATTCCGTCAGAAGCAGCGAAAAACGCAAGGATATGTTTTACAAAATATTTTTCATCTTCACTTAATTTATTGTTCCAATCGTTTAAATCTTGAGCCAAATCAATTTCTTCCGCAGTCCAAATACTGGCTTCCGTTTTTTTATAAAATTCCCAAATATCGTGGTGTTTGATTGGGAAAATTACGAATCGGTTTTTATTTTCTTGTAAGATTGGTTCAACTTGTGTCATTACTGTTTTTATTTTTTTGAAATTTTTGCGATTAATTACATTTTAAGTAGAATGCAAAGATTATAAATTCTTACGGTTTTTTAAAGCCAAACTTATTCACAATTAGACTGAGTTTTTAACAAATAGAAGCGATTGGATTATTTTTCATACAAATTACAATACGCTGAAAATCAATACCATATTTATTGACTTTTAGCCTTAGATACTGTAAAATATAGGATTTTTTTATTTTTAAAATTCAAAAAATATAATTTTTTAGTAAATTATTTTTTCAATTCCTCGGCGACTTTTTCGAGCTCTAAATACCAGTCTTCGCCAAATCTTCGGATGAGTGCTTCTTTGACAAATTTGTAAACAGGAACTTCGAGTTCCTTGCCTAAAGAACAGGCATCATCACAAATCTCCCATTTATCATAATTCACTGCAAAAAATTCAGTAAAATCTTTGACACGAATGGGGTACAAATGGCAAGAAACGGGTTTTTTGAAACTAACTTCACCTTGATTGTAGGCTTGCTCGATACCGCAAAGCGCAGTTTTTCCATCAAAAATTACATAGGCGCAATCCTTATTGTCAATCAAAGGCGTTTCGAGATCACCTTCGGTGCCAATTGTCCAAGTGCCTTGAGCTTCTATGGCAGCAATTCCTTCTTTGCGGAGAAAAGGTTTTATTTTTGGATAAATTTCTTCTAGAATCTTGGTTTCGGCTTCATTGAGAGGTGCTCCAGCATCGCCATCGACACAACAAGCGCCTTTGCAAGCGGACAAATTACAAACAAATTCTTTTTCGAGAATATCTTCTGATACGATGGTTTTTCCGAGTTGAAACATTTTATTAGTGTACTATAGTAATTTTGTGGGTAGATTTTTGATTATTAAAATCCGTCAAATTTACTATATAAATTCCCATTGGAAGTTTATCTACATCAATTTTTGTAATGTTTTGAGCAATTTCTTTTTTTACCAAAGCACCATTCATATCATAGATAGTAGCTTCTATGATTGGTAGTGACAAAGAGTTTATATTTAAGTGGTATTTTGCGGGGTTTGGAGAGATTATTAGATTAGAATTGATAACAATATTTGAAACTTCAAGCGAATTATTTAATTTATACACTTTCCCGTCATATCCATTTCTAACGTCAGCAATCAATTTATTTTCCAAGCCTGACATTTCGCTTAAATAAATTTTTTCTGCTCCTGGCACACTAAGCAATACTATGCCATTCTCGTTTATTATTTTACTTTCAAGTTGTTCCTCTTTTGAATAGATACAGGACAATTCAAGTAGATTGTCAGAATTTATTTTGGTTTCAGAAATATGATCTACAATATTTAATTTATAATCTATTGGTATGTTTGAATCAATAGTCTTCCAAAGTTTATGATTACTATTGAATAATTCTATACTCCCATTTCTTGGATAAGTAGAAAAATATTTTTCTCCTGAAATTTCAAATTTTGTTCTTGTTATGCCAGATGTATAATTATTTTCTAGGGTAAGGGAAGGCAAACCGTAAACATCTGTATTATAATTATTACTATCAATAAGATAGACCAGTAATTTATTGGGAAAACCATCTATTTGACTAATTGATAATATAGAGGCATTTGGAAAAGTCATTAAAATCTCATTCTTTTCGTTTACTATTCTTCCTTCATATTGCTTATTCACGTTATTAAAATAAATATATCCGATTTCTAAATCTGAATCGGTATTAATTTGATTTTCAGAAACAAAAGAAATGTCACTATTATAAGTTAAAGCTGGAAAAGGTGTGCTAACTGTTTTCCATAAGCTATGATTAGAATTATAAATTTTGGCTACACCATTAGCTATATCTAATAAAATATATTTCTCTCCTGATTTTTCTAAAAGAACTCTCTTTGCCCTCCCTTGTAAATAGGAATGTTCTAGATTTAAGCCCGGTAAATTATAAATATTTGTGGAATTTGTGTTAGAAAAAAAATCTGCAATTAATTTATTAGGACCTCCATTAATTTCACTAAAATATAATCTACTTGAATCAAGAACCGTTAATAAAGTTGTGCCATTTTCAGAAATTACTCTAGATTCAGCATAAAATCCCGTTTCATTAGAATAGGTGTTTGTGTATACAATTTCGATATTACTATCTGGATTGATTTTATTTTCAGATATATGAGTAATATTTACACTGGAAAAATAAGGAGAAGGAACATTGACAATTGGTAATAAAATTCTTTTCCAAACGGTATGATTATTATTATAGAACACCACTTCTTTGGTTTCGTAATTAAATAAATAATACTTCTCTCCCGAATTCTCAAGCTTAATTCTAGTGATATAACCCTCACTATACGTTTGCTCCAATGAAATTTGTGCAAAAGCGTTGAAAGCAAATAAAAATATCAGAAATTGTAATGTTGTTTTCATATCAATGTGTTTTAGCAAATGTAGGAATTAATAACAGAATCATACCATTCAATGATTATTAATAAAAATAGCAATAAGTTGAACGTTAACCACAAGGAATAGAGTACTTTTGCACCTTAAATTTTAGCAACTATGGAATTGGATTTTAAAGAAATAGCAACTGTAGGAATGGTACTTTTTGCAGTTATTGATATTGTAGGAACGGTTCCAATTGTTGTCGATCTTAGGGCCAAACACGGCCACATCGAATCAGAGAAAGCGTCACTAGTAGCTGGAATGATTATGATTGTTTTTCTTTTTATTGGAGAAGAGTTTTTAAGTTTAATTGGGATTGACGTGCATTCATTTGCCGTTGCGGGTTCATTTGTGTTGTTCTTTTTGGCGCTTGAAATGATTTTGGGCATTCGAATTTATCGCGATGAAGAATCCAGTTCAGCATCGATTGTTCCGATCGCTTTTCCATTGATTGCAGGAGCTGGAACGATGACAACATTATTATCATTGAAAGCACAATACCAAACCGTAAATATTCTTATTGCCATAGTTTTGAATATCATTGTCGTTTACCTTGTATTGAAATCGTCGGCCAAAATTGAAAAAATGCTGGGAAAAAATGGTTTGGGAGTCATTAGAAAGGCTTTTGGAGTGGTTCTTTTGGCTATAGCTGTTAAATTATTTGCTGGTAATGTTAAAGATTTGTTCCTGTAAATTAAATTTTTATAAATTTACCCATCATTTTACAAAAACTATTTTCATGAAAATTTTTACTAACATTTTGGTCGTTTTAGCAATTGGGCTTATCTTATTCAACATTAGCTTACTCGACTTTCAACATCCACTTGAGGGCAACAGTATGGTTGCTTTTGTCGGAATTGCTGCTTCTTTTTGTGCTATTCTAATTCTATTGATTTTTAGAATGTCCAAAAGCATCGAAGAAAAAATGAACGATAAATTCTAATGTTTGATGTGTTAATCATTGGTGGCGGCGTCTCTGGAATGTCATGCGCTTTAGTATTGGGTTCTGCCAAAAGCAAACCTTTTGTCACCGAAAAAACCATTGGAATTATTGCTCATCAAAAAAATTCAAATCTTCAGGAAGCTATTATAAACAATGCCTATGGAATTCCCCCAGGTAAATTAGGCACTGATTTATTGTCTGAAAGCATCCAACATATATCTGAAACTTATCCTCATATTATTCAGATTCCCAATGAAAAGGTAATGAAAATTCAAGGTGAGTATGATGACTTTACGATTACTACCAACAAGAATTCTTATAAATCCAAAATAGTTGTTATTGGAATTGGAGCAGCCAACACTTTTGCAATCGAAGGTATGATGCATTATGTAGAACCAAACAAAAAAATTCCTGTCGAAAAACAAAGAATACAGCTCAAAAATAATGATTATTTAGTTTCAGATGGTGTTTATGTAATTGGAACTCTCGCTGGACTAAGAAGCCAAGTAGCGATTGCTGCCGGAAGTGGCGCGGCTGTAGCAACTGACATTCTTACTTTATGGAATGGAGGAATGCAAACGCAAGTTCACGATAGTATTAAGAAGTAAATCCGAAAAAGTATTACTATAAAATTACAATCATTTCGTTTGTTTAATTTTGAAATTCATTACATAATAACTGCCAATTATAACCGGCAAAACTACGTTCAAAAACCACATCAAGGTGCTTATAAAAACCACTATCCACTCATTAACACCTAAAATTCCAAAGAAATACACGGCTACACTTCCCTTTACGGCAAAGTCCAAAAACTGAAATGTTGGCAAGGAGGAAGCTAAAAAATAAACAGCTGCAATGGTTGCCATCATTGTTAAATATGGTAAATCAACATCAAATGCTAAGAACAAAAAATAATATTGATGTGAAAAAACCAAGTATCGACAAAGAGCTAAGAAAATATTTTTCTGATGAATGGCTTTCGGGATTTCGTTGATTTTGTGAATTAATTTCTGGATAGAATAGCCTTTGATATTTATATTTCTGAAGAAAATAGAAAATAGAAAAAAGAAAATAGAAATTCCTAAAATCGCCAAAACCCATAACTCATAACCCAAAACCCATAACCCAATTGACCCAAAAACTACCGACAAAATCATTTGGATTCCGTTGCAAATCAAATTCAAAAAGATGACTTTTTTGGCTTTCGACTTTTCGAAAAACAAAGCTTTACCAGCATATTCTCCCACGCCGTTTGGGGTAAATAACCCTGCGGTTAGTGCTCCTAGAACTTGTTGAGTCGCTTCTAACAAAGAAATTTTATGGATATACGAAACTAAATTCTGCCATTTCAAAATTTCGAAAAAGCGATTTAAAATACTTAATAACAAAATAAAACTGATTCCCAGAAATGACTGGTTTTTTTTGAAAAGTAGGATGAATTTCTCCCAATCCAGTTTGTCGTTATTGGCTAGCTGATTGTAAATAAAATAAAATGCTCCACCAACAATCAAAAGTTTGGTGACTACAATCAGGAATTGTTTAGCTTTGTGGGATATTGAAAACATTCTTGCAAAGTAACAAAACTTTAAACTTTGAACTTTAAACTTTAAACAAATCTTTTGGCAAACGAACGCATCATACTAGGAATCGACCCAGGAACTACCATTATGGGTTTTGGATTGATAAAAGTAGTTGGAAAAAATATGCATTTTATTCAACTCAACGAATTGCAATTGTCCAAATACGACAACCATTATCAAAAACTAAAAATCATTTTCGAACGCACCATCGAACTCATTGACACACACAATCCAGACGAAATTGCAATTGAAGCACCGTTTTTTGGTAAAAACGTACAATCAATGTTAAAATTGGGAAGAGCGCAAGGCGTGGCAATGGCAGCGGGACTTTCGAGAGATATTCCCATCACAGAATATGAGCCCAAGAAAATAAAAATGGCGATAACCGGCAACGGAAACGCCAGTAAAGAACAAGTGGCTAAAATGCTTCAACAATTATTAGGATTAAAAGAATTACCCAAAAATCTCGATTCAACCGATGGTTTGGCAGCTGCAGTTTGTCATTTTTTCAATTCAGGAAAAGTGGTTGGCGAGAAAAGTTATTCGGGTTGGGATGCTTTTGTGAAACAAAATGAAGAACGAGTTAAGAAGTAGTGGTCAGTGGTCAGATTTCTAGTGATCAGTGTTTGTTGGAATAAAAAGTTTTCAGTGTTCAGAATTTTAGTGATCAGTGTTTGTTGGAATAAAAAGTTATCAGTGGTCAGAATTTTAGTGATCAGTGTTTGTTGGAATAAAAAGTTATCAGTGGTCAGCTTTTTACTGTTCAGTTTTTGTTGAAATAAAAAGTTTTCAGATTTGTTGATACAAGAGAATATTAATATAAAAATAGATTTATGACTTATAAAGATTTGTTAGCCTATAAAAAGTCTTTTTCATTGGCAATGAGAATTTTTGAAATTACTAAATCCTTTCCAAAAGAAGAAACCTATTCTTTGACAGATCAGATTAGACGGTCTTCTAGAATTGTTCCGGTTACAATTGCAGAAGCGTATAGGAAAAGAATTTATCCCAAACATTTTCACAGTAAATTAACCGATTCTGACAGTGAAAATTCAGAAACCCAAGTTTGGCTAGAGTTTGCATTTGCTTGTAAATATATTTCCGAGACAATTTATCAAGAACTTACATCGGAAGGTATTGAAATCGGAAAACTTATTAATTATATGATATTAAACCCTGAGAAGTTTGGGGTAAAGAAGGAGTAAAAAGTAGTAATCAGTGGTCAGTTTTTTAGTATTCAGCAGATACACTGAACACTAAAAAACTGAACACTGAACACTCTTTCAAGGCTGAACACTAAAAACCTGAATACTGAACACTCTTTCAAGACTGATCACTAAAAATCTGAACACTGAACACTAAAATATGTCAGGAATCTACATCCATATCCCATTCTGCAAGCAGGCTTGCCATTACTGTGACTTTCATTTTTCGACTTCGATGAAGAAGAAAGATGAGATGGTTTTGGCTTTGGCCAAAGAAATTCAAATGCGTAAAAGTGAGTTCGAAAGTGATATAATTGAAACCATTTATTTTGGAGGAGGAACTCCTAGCAGATTGCAGATTGCAGATTTGAGATTGCAGATTAATGCGATTTATAAAAACTATAAAGTGGTTGAAAATCCCGAAATAACGATCGAAGCCAATCCCGATGATTTATCGGAAGACTATTTAATCGAACTTTCGAAAATTGGAATTAATCGTCTAAGCATTGGAATTCAATCTTTTTTTGAAGAGGATTTAACGATTATGAATCGTGCTCACAATTCGGCCGAAGCAAGAAAATGTTTGGAAATCGCCACACAATATTTCGACAATATTTCCCTCGATTTGATTTATGGAATTCCGGGCATGAGCAACGAAAAGTGGAAACAAAATATCGAAACTGCTTTGTCTTTCGGCATTCCGCACATTTCGAGTTATGCTTTGACTGTCGAACCCAAAACGGCTTTGAGCAAATTGATTCAAACAGGAAAAGTCGATAAGCCTAAAGACGAAGTTGCTGAAGAACATTTTCAGATTTTGGTCGAAACTCTTGAAAAAAATGGGTTTATTCATTATGAATTATCGAATTTTGGAAAAGAAAACTATTTTTCGAAAAATAATTCAGCCTATTGGTTGGGAAAAAAATACCTTGGAATTGGCCCTTCGGCGCATAGTTATGATGGTATATCTCGCAGTTGGAATGTTTCAAATAATGCTATGTATTTAAAATCGTTACAAGAAAATAAATTACCTAACGAAATTGAAATTTTATCCAAAACCGACCGTTATAACGAATATATAATGACGGGTTTGCGAACCATTTGGGGCGTTTCTTTGGATAGAATTGCAACAGAATTTGGTAACGAATATTTGAATTATCTCAATAAGCAAGCACGAAGGTTCCTTGATGATGAGTTGCTTTCAATTGAAGGCAATATTTTAAAAACTACCACAAAAGGGAAGTTTTTGACCGATGGAATTGCTTCAGATTTATTTTATATAAATTTGGAATAAAAATATATGATAACAGTTTCAACCGATAAAACGAAACTCAATGTTCCTTTCATTCAAGATTTTTTGAAGGACATTTATTGGGCAGCTGGAAGAACTATTGACGAGGTGCAAACCACGATTGACAGTTCGGTTTGTTTCGGAATTTATTTAAATGAGGTACAAATTGGTTTTGCCAGAGTGATTACAGATTATGTAGTTTTCGCCTATTTGATGGATGTTTTTATTGCCGAAGAACATCGAGGAAACGGCTATTCTACTATTTTAATTGATGCAATGATGAAAGAACCTGTTTTACAAGAAGTGAAAATTTGGAGATTGGCCACATCCGATGCGCATTTTTTATATGAGAAATTTGGTTTTAAGGCATTGGCACATCCCGAAAAAATGATGGAAAAAGTACTATTATGAATTTAGAAACCTTCTACGAATATTGCCTGTCTAAAAAAGGAGTAACCGAGCATTTTCCGTTCGATCAAGATACTTTGGTTTTTAAGGTGGGTGGAAAAATGTTTGCTCTGTCCTCTTTGAATCAATGGGAAAAAGGGGAGCCATCAGTTAATTTAAAATGTAATCCCGATTATGCGCAAGAATTGCGAGGACAATATGGAGATGTCCGGCCAGCGTTTCACATGAGCAAAGTACATTGGAACACCGTTGCCATAAATAATGAGGTTTCGGATCAATTTGTAAAAGAATTGATTGATGATTCATATCAATTGGTTTTCAAAAGTTTAACAAAAAAATTACAAAATGAAATTATCGACTCGAGGTAAAAAATTTACCGAACAGGCGAAGCAATTAGAAAATTAGGCATTACTTTTGCAAAACATTCTAGAACACAATTAAAATACTATATTATGATTGATAATCTTAAAAAATTTCTAAACGAAGAACAAGACCCAAAAGCCATCGAAAAAATCACTTCAAAACTGAATGATTTATTGATGAAAAACGAAGAAATTGGCTATATCGCGGTTCAAAAAAAACCTGCTATTACCGTTTTTCCTGACAGTATCGTTGTGACCAATAAAAGAATCATCATTTGTCAGCCAAAAAACATGGGCTTATCTATGAATTTTACAGATTTTACTTGGGATGAAGTGGAAGGAACTTTTATGAAAGAAAATATTTTGGGTTCTGAATTTTCGTTTTCAACCAAAACACAAATTCAGGTTTCTATTGATTATATTCCAAAAATTCAGGCTAGAAAGATTTCTACTTATGCCAAAGAACAATTGGATCTTTTGAAAAATCCCGTAGTTGCCGAAGAAGCAAATATTCAAGTTCCAGAATATATTCAAGAAGAAGTAGAAGAAGTGGAAACGGAAGAAGTAGTCAATTATGCCGAAATAATGCCAGCGGTTTCAAATTATGCAGAACCAATTATAGAAAATACGACCACTTCAACAGAAAAATCACCAAACGAATTATCTCAAGATGAGCTTTTTGCTAAGCTTCAAAACTACAAGAAACTCCTTGATAACGGATTGATTTTACAAGGCGAATATGATGCTTTTAAAAAGGAGATTTTGAGTTATATGTAAACTTCCCAACGATTAAAAACAACCCCGACAGATTTTTATTTTGCCGGGGTTTTGTTTTGGAAACTTTTCAATTATATAACTTTTTAGCATAGATTTATTTCGATTAAGTAAAGAGAATTATATGGCGTTTTATAATATATCGTAAAGTCAATAGTAATTATTGAGATAGCAATTGAAATAGTATTACATTATTTTGGGTATATTACCTACCTATAATTTTAATAGGGAAAAAAAATTATTCGAAAAATCCATCAGGTTTGATATATTTGTGAAATCAATCGATTGAAATTTTACTTTTATTACTAACCAAAAACAACTTACATTTCTATTATGGAAAGAATTATCAAAGACACAACAGCAAATCCAGCACCATTAGGCCTTTTTGGTTTCGGGATGACAACAATTTTATTAAACATTCACAATGCAGGTTTCTTCGAACTCAACTCGATGATTATGGGAATGGGCATCTTTTTTGGCGGGACGCAACAAGTTATTGCAGGTATTATGGAATGGAAAAAAGGAAATGGATTTGGTATGGCGGCTTTTACATCCTACGGATTCTTTTGGTTGTCATTAGTTGCGATTTGGCTTCTTCCATTAATGGGAGTTACCAAACCTGACGGCCCTTCAATGGGTTGTTATTTGGCAATTTGGGGTTTGTTTACCTTGGCTTTCTTTATTGGAACATTGAATGGAAATACTATTGGTAAACTTATTTTCGGATCGTTAGTTATTTTATTCGCATTGCTTTCAGTTTCAAAATTTACAGGAAATAAATCAATTGAAGTTATTGCAGGCTATGAAGGAATTCTTTGTGGCTTTTTTGCTTTTTATGAAGGAGCAGCTATCGTAATCAATGAAAAATTAGGGCGAAAAGTATTGCCTTTATAATATTGAAAATAATTTGTTGTTAAATCAGTATCTTTACTTTCTATTCAACAATTATAGAATTTAAATTTGTTTACAACATAATTAATTTAAGACTTTTACACCCAAAAAATAAAAATATAATGAGTTACTATAAAATTGAAAATTTAGAACAATACTTCAAACATTATAATAAATCGGTTCGAGAGCCAAGAAAATTTTGGAGTAAGATTGCTTCAGAAAACTTTACTTGGTACCAAGAATCTGAAAAAATAGTAGAGTTTGATATGGCTGAGGCCAAAATTAAATGGTTTGTTGATGCCAAAGTAAATATTGTAAAAAACTGTCTAGACAGACATCTTTCTAAACGAGGCGAAAAAACAGCTATTATTTTTGAGCCCAACAATCCCAATGATTCGGCAGAACATATCACTTATAACGATTTGTATTCGAGAGTTTCTAAAATGGCGAATGTGCTCCGCGAACAAGGCGTCACAAAAGGCGATAGGGTTTGTATTTATTTACCAATGATACCTGAGATTGCCATTTCTGTTCTTGCTTGTGCGAGGATTGGAGCCATTCACTCGGTGGTTTTTGCTGGATTCTCGGCCTCGGCGGTAGCTGCAAGAATAAACGATAGTGAATGCAAAATGGTTATCACTTCAGACGGTGGATTTAGAGGTGAAAAAACTATCGATTTGAAAGGAATTATCGATGATGCTCTCGTAAATTGTCCTAGTGTAGAGAACGTTTTGGTTGTCAAAAGAACTAATTCCTCTATCAAAATGAAAGAAGGTCGGGACCAATGGTTACAGCCACTGATTGATGCAGCTTCAGACAATTGCGTTGCCGAAATAATGGATGCCGAAGATCCTTTATTTATTCTTTATACTTCTGGTTCTACTGGAAAACCAAAAGGAATGGTTCACACCACTGCGGGCTATATGGTGTACACCGCTTACTCTTTCAAAAATGTTTTCAATTACGAAGAAAATGATGTTTTTTGGTGTACAGCCGATATTGGTTGGATAACTGGACATTCCTATATTTTGTATGGTCCATTATTGAATGGTGCCACAACCGTAATGTTCGAAGGAGTTCCAACGTATCCTGACTTTAGTCGTTTCTGGGAAATTATAGAAAAACATAAAGTGACTCAATTTTATACTGCTCCAACAGCCATTCGTTCTTTGGCAAAAGAAAATTTGTCTTATGTTCAAAAATATCCATTAAAATCATTAAAAGTGATTGGTTCCGTTGGAGAACCCATCAATGAGGAAGCATGGCACTGGTATAATGACCACGTTGGAGGAAAACGTTGCCCGTTAGTTGATACTTGGTGGCAAACCGAAACAGGAGGGATTTTAATCTCAGCTTTAGCCTTTATAACCCCAACAAAACCAACTTATGCTTCTTTGCCTTTGCCTGGAATTCAAGTGGTTTTAATGGATGAAAAACGCAACGAAATCGAAGACAATCAAGTTCCAGGAAGCCTTTGTATTAAATTTCCTTGGCCTGGAATAGCGAGAACAATCTGGGGCGATCATCAACGGTATAAAGAAACTTATTTTAGTGCCTTCCCGGGGAAATATTTTACAGGAGATGGTGCTTTGCGTGACGAAGTAGGCTATTATAGAATTACAGGTCGTGTTGACGATATAATAATTGTTTCTGGTCATAATCTGGGAACAGCACCTATCGAAGATGCGATAAACGAACATCCAGCAGTTGCAGAAAGTGCTGTTGTAGGTTTCCCTCATGATGTCAAAGGAAATGCTTTGTATGGTTTTGTAATCCTAAAAGAATCTGGTGAATATAGAGACCGAGCGAATTTGACCAAAGAGATCAACCAACACATTTCGGATCACATTGGACCAATTGCCAAATTAGATAAAATACAATTTGTTTCTGGTTTGCCAAAAACGCGTTCTGGTAAAATTATGCGTCGCATTCTGCGCAAAATAGCTGAAGGCGATTTCTCTAATTTTGGAGATACCACCACTTTGTTGAATCCAGAAATTGTGGATGAAATAAAAGAAGGGAAATTGTAAAAAATCAATAATTTTTATTCTAATACACAACCCTATTCTCAGGAATAGGGTTTTTTTATGTTCGTTCAATAAAAATCATCTTAAAATAAAAAAACTAGCCAAAAAAATTGTTTAGACCCTAAAAAAATTTGTATTTTTATTTTTTTACATTCTGATTTAACATTTAATTACTAATGAATACAAAAGCATTTATATTCGACCTTGATGGCGTGATTGTGGACACAGCAAAATACCATTTTTTAGCTTGGAAAAAAATTGCCAACGAATTAGGTTTCGAATTTACACACGAAAATAACGAATTATTAAAAGGAGTAAGCCGAGTGCGCTCGCTCGATATTATTCTGGAAATAGGAAAAATTAACGCTTCTCAAGAAGACAAAAACAGATGGCTCATTCAAAAAAATGAAGATTATTTGTCCTATTTAGTCGATATGGACGAAAGCGAAATCTTGCCGGGAGTGATGCCTATTTTAAACTATTTGAAAGAAAAAAATCAACTAATTGCATTAGGTTCAGCCAGTAAAAACGCTAGACCAATTCTCGAAAAAACGGGAACTATATCATATTTTGATGCTATTGTTGATGGAAATGACGTTTCGAACGCCAAACCCGATCCCGAAGTTTTCTTGCTTGCCGCTAAATTATTGCATACAAAACCCGAAAATTCGATTGTTTTTGAAGATTCTGTAGCAGGAGTTCAAGCCGCAAATATTGGCGGAATGATAAGCGTAGGAATTGGAGAAGCCACCATCTTGCACGAAGCAAAATATTTATATAAAGATTTTACCCTAATGGATAAAACCTTTATTGATGATTTGATTAAATAAATTTGTTTCAAGTTTCAGGTTTCAGAACCTTAAACTTTAAACCTTTAAACTAAAAAGAAATGAACCAAGATTACATAAAAGCAGACAATTGGTCTATCATTGAAGAAGGATTTGATGCCGAGAGCGTAAAATCGTCCGAAAGTCTTTTCAGTATTGGCAACGGTGCTATGGGACAACGCGCAAATTTTGAAGAAAATTATACTGGAGAAACTTTTCAAGGAAGTTATATCGCCGGAATTTATTATCCTGATAAAACCAAAGTGGGTTGGTGGAAAAATGGCTATCCTAAATATTTTGCCAAAGTACTAAACGCACCAAATTGGATTGGAATTGACATTGAAATCAACGACGAAAACCTAGATTTGAATACGTGTACAGAAGTTAAAAACTTTCGTCGGGAGTTGAATATGAAAGAAGGTTGGTACAACCGCTCATTCGAAGCTACTTTGCAAAACGGAACCGAAATTGGAGTAAATATTCGTCGCTTTCTATGTATGAATTTAGACGAAGTAGGTGTTATCAATTATGAAATCACCGCTATAAACAAAGACACTAAAATTGTTTACAAACCTTATGTTGATGCTGGTGTGACCAATGAAGATGCCAACTGGGAAGAGAAATTCTGGGAGCCATTGGAAGTGAAAAGAATTGGAAATGAAGCTTTTGTAACTGCTCAAACCTTCAAAACCCATTTCAAGGTAACCACCTTTATGCAAAACAGCATTTTTGTAAATGGTAAAAATGGCAACATCTCTCCTTCAAATATAAAAACTGGTACCGATAAAATTCAAATCACGTATGACGTTCTAATTGCAAAAGGTCAAAAATCTTCCATTCAAAAAATAGGTGGCTATACCGTTTCATTGAATCACGACAACACACTTTCTGGCGCCGAAGCAGCAATAAAAGAAGCATTAGCAAAAGGATATGACAAATTATTAGAAGAGCAAATCGAAGCTTGGGCAAAAATTTGGGAAATGTCAGACATCACTATTGATGGCGATGTGAAAGCACAACAAGGCATTCGTTTCAATATTTTTCAATTGAATCAAACCTATTCTGGAAAAGATTCTCGTTTGAATATTGGTCCAAAAGGATTTACTGGCGAAAAATACGGAGGTTCTACGTATTGGGACACCGAAGCATACTGCATTCCGTTTTATATGGCGACCAAAGACCAGCAAGTAGCGAGAAATTTATTGACGTATCGCTTCAATCAATTGGATAAAGCCATTGAAAATGCCAAAGACAATTTGGGTTTTACTAACGGCGCTGCTTTGTATCCAATGGTCACGATGAATGGCGAAGAATGTCATAACGAATGGGAAATCACCCACGAAGAAATTCACAGAAATGGAGCGATTGCTTTTGCGATTTTCAATTATCATCGTTTCACTGGCGATTACAGTTATATTCCCGAAAAAGGTTTAGAAGTTTTAATCGGAATTGCCCGTTTTTGGCATCAAAGAGCTAATTTCTCGACAGACAAAAACCAATATGTAATTCTTGGCGTTACTGGTCCAAACGAATACGAAAATAACGTAAACAATAATTTCTACACCAATTATATTGCAAAATGGTGTATTGATTATACGCATGAACAAATTCTGAAAGTATCATTAGAATATCCTTCTGACCACAAACGCATCATCGAAAAAGTAAAATTATCGGATGCTGAATTGCAAGATTGGAAAAAAGTTTCGGGCAATATGTACTTTCCGTATTCGGAAAAACACGGAATTTATTTGCAACAAGATGGATTTTTGGACAAAGAATTGGTTTTGGTAAAAGATTTAGATAAAAGCCAACGTCCAATCAACCAAAAATGGTCTTGGGACAGAGTTTTGCGTTCGCCATACATCAAACAAGCCGATACTTTACAAGGATTTTACTTCTTTGAAGATCATTTTACAACAGAAGAATTAGAAAAACATTTTGATTTTTACGAACCGTTTACCGTTCACGAAAGCTCACTTTCGCCTTGTGTGCATTCGATTCAAGCCGCAAAATTGGACAAAATGGATATGGCATACACTTTCTATTTGAGAACATCACGTTTAGACCTTGATGACTACAATAAAGAAGTGGAAGAGGGTTGTCACATTACCTCGATGGCGGGAACCTGGATGAGTATTGTGGAAGGTTTTGGCGGAATGCGAGTAAAAAATGATGCGCTTCATTTCGCTCCAAAAATTCCAAAAGAATGGACAGGTTATTCCTTTAAAATCAATTTCAGAAACCAGATTTTAAAGGTTGTCGTGGATCATAACGACACTCAACTCACACTAGAAGGTTCGGAAGAATTGACGGTTTTTATCAATGAAAATGCGGTTTTAGTGAAACCCAATAGTTTAGTTGTGATCTAGCAAAAATGTGAATACCATATAAGGCATATAAGGACATTTAAGTTTTCTTATATGCCTTATATTTTAAAATAATAAAGTTGAAATATATTTAATTATTTGTCAAATGAAAAAACTATTTTTATTGTTTGTAATTTTTACTACCACAACTATGTTAGCACAAATCGAAAAAATAGAACCGCCTTTTTGGTATTCAGAAATGAAAAATCCTGAAGTTCAAATTATGTTTTATGGTAAAAACATAACTAAATATAGCGTTTCAACTTCAAATTCAATTCCAATTGCTAAAGTAGAAAGAACGGAAAATTCAAATTACATATTTTTAACTATAAACACCAAAAATATCCCGCCAAAAGACTTTCATTTTATCTTTAAAGAAAATGATAAAGTAATTTTTACCCAAAAATATTCCTTAAAACAACGAAGAGAAAATTCAGCCGAACGCAAAAGTTTTGACTCTTCGGATATGATGTATTTGATAATGCCCGACCGCTTCTCAAACGGAAACCCGAATAATGATAGCGATAAATTGACCACCGAAAAATACAATCGAGAATTGCCCGAAGGAAGACACGGCGGCGATATTCAAGGCATCATCAATCATTTGGATTACATCAAAGAACTTGGAGCAACAACCCTTTGGATTACACCACTTTGCGAAGATAACGAAGCAACTTATTCCTATCATACTTATGCTCAAACCGATGTTTATAAAATCGATCCTCGTTATGGAAATAACGAAGATTATGCTCGATTAGCTACTGAAATGCACAAAAAAAACCTGAAATTAGTGATGGATTATGTCACTAATCATTGGGGTTTACAACATTGGATGATGAAAGATTTACCTACGCAAGATTGGATTCATCAATTTGAAAAGTTTACTCAAACCAATCATAGAAGAACAGTCATTCACGACACAAATGCGTCTAAAATTGACACCCAAATATGTATGGACGGCTGGTTTGCTCCTTCGATGCCAGACTTGAATCAAACCAATCCCTTGGTGCTAAATTATCTTACACAAAATGCCATTTGGTGGATTGAATTTGCCAATTTAGATGGTTTCAGGGTGGACACATACAATTATGCCGATCCAATTGCTATTGCCAAATGGACCAAAGCCATAACTAATGAATATCCTAATTTCAATATTGTTGGCGAAATTTCGATGCGCGATCAAGCCCAACTTTCCTATTGGCAAAAAGACAGTCCAATAGGCCAAATCCAGAATTTCAATTCTCATTTGCCGAGCGTAATGGATTTTATTTTATCGGACGCTCTTTTAACGATTTTCAATGAAGATGGAAATTGGGAAAGTGGAATGGCAAAAGTTTATAACAATTTTGCCAATGATTTTCTATTTCCAAATGTGAATAATTTATTGATTTTTGCCGAAAATCACGATACAAACCGCCTCAATCACGTTTACCAAAACGACATTGGAAAATACAAAATGACCATGGCATTACTCGCTACAGTGCGAGGAATTCCACAATTGTATTATGGTTCCGAAATTGGAATGGCAGGAAACAAAGACGAAGGAGGGGATGCCGCAATTCGACAAGATTTTCCTGGCGGATGGAAAGGAGATGACAATAATGCGTTTACCAAAGAGGGAAGAACGCCAGGACAAAACGAATATTTCAATTTCACTTCCAAGCTATTCAATTGGAGAAAGACAAAACCAATGATTCATTTCGGGAAGATGACACATTATATTCCCGAAGACAATACTTACGTATATTTTAGATCCAATGCTACCGCAAGCGTGATGGTTTTGTTCAATAACAGCGATAAAATTAAAACGCTAAAAACAGATCGTTTCGCGGAAAATATTGGAAATTACTCAAGCGGCAAAGACGTTTTAACTGACAAAATAATTGATGTTACTAATGAAATTACTCTGGAACCAAAATCAGTTTTGATATTGGAATTGGAATAAGAATTCACACCTATCAAACCCGACAGGTTTCAAAAACCTGTTGGGTTTAAAACAGCAAACAATGAAAAAATTATTTTTCTTATTATTTATAACTTCGCTTTCTTTTGCCCAAAACGCAAACAGGAAATTCGAAAGTTTCAAAGAAGTCAATAATACATTAGAAATTAAAACTTCGGAGGGAAAGTATATTATCAAAGCCTATTCGGATAAAATTGTTGAAACTTCTTTTATTCCAAAAGGAGAGGATTTTAATGCAAATTCAGAAGCTGTGGTTTTATTTCCAAAAAAGGGTATTTCAAAAATAATAAAAACACCAAGTACCATAAGTCTTTACACCAAAGGAATTGTAGTAACAATACAAAAATCCCCTTTTCAAATATCTTATTTCAATCAGCAAAAACTACTGCTTTCTGAAAAAACGGTTATTTAAAACAGAAACATATTCCGCTAGAAAATGTAAAAGGCAACATAAAAGCCGATTCTACAGAAGTAATCCAATTCAATATTTCGCCTAATGAAATCTTATATGGTGGTGGTGCTCGCGCTTTAGGAATGAACCGTCGTGGCAATAAATTAGCATTGTACAACAGAGCCCAATACGGATACGAAACCCACGCAGAATTAATGAATTTTTGTATTCCAATGGTTTTGTCGTCGAATATGTATGCTGTTCATTTTGATAATTCGGCTATTGGATACTTGGATTTAGACAGCAAAAAAGACAATACTTTGGCGTATGAAACTATTTCAGGACGAAAAACATATCAAATAATTGTAGGCGATTCTTGGACCGATTTGATTTCAAATTATACTGATTTAACCGGAAAACAACCTTTGCCCGCTCGATGGACTTTGGGCAATTTCTCCAGCCGTTTTGGTTATCATTCGCAGGAACAAGTCGAGAAAACCATCAAGAAATTCGAGGATGACAAAATCCCTGTCGATGCAATTATTCTTGATTTGTATTGGTTTGGCGCAGCAATGAAAGGCACAATGGGCAACTTGGATTGGAACAAAGAAACTTTTCCAAACCCTGATAAAATGGTAGCCGATTTAAATGCTAAAGGTATAAAAACAGTTCTCATAACCGAACCTTTCGTACTGACCACTTCCAAGAAATGGCAGGAAGCCGTGGATAAAAAAATAGTGGCGACGGATAAAGCCGGAAATCCTTTTACGTATGATTTCTATTTTGGGAATACCGGAATCATCGACATTTTCAAACCCGAAGGAAAAGATTGGTTCTGGAATATTTATAAAAACCTTATTAATCAAGGCGTTGGCGGACTTTGGGGCGATTTGGGTGAACCCGAAGTTTTTCCATCCGAAGCCATAACTGCTGGAGGAAAAGCCGATGAAGTCCATAATGTTTACGGACACAATTGGGCAAAACTAATTGCCGACGGTTATAAAAAAGACTTTGCAAATCAGCGTCCATTTATCCTGATGCGCGCTGGATATTCAGGTTCTCAACGATTTGGAATGATCCCTTGGTCTGGCGACGTGAGCCGTTCTTGGGGTGGATTGCAATCGCAAATGGAGATTTCCTTGCAAATGGGAATGCAGGGAATGGGTTATATGCACTCAGACTTAGGAGGTTTTGCCGGTGATTATTTCGACAACGAATTGTATATTCGTTGGTTACAATATGGAGTTTTTAATCCAATTTTTCGTCCACACGCTCACGAAGATGTGGCTGCAGAACCTGTTTATAAAGACATTGTAACCAAAGCAAAAGCAAAAAAACAAGTGGAATTGCGTTACCAATTAATGCCTTACAACTATACTTTGGCTTTCGAAAATAACCAAAAAGGAATGCCATTAATGCGCCCGCTGTTTTTTGAAGAACCTGACAATCCTAAATTATTGACTGTTTGCGAAACTTATCTTTGGGGAAATGACTTTTGGGTTACACCAATTATAAAAGCTGGTGTGACTTCAACATCGGTTTATTTTCCAAAAAACAACAACTGGTTTGATTTTTATACTGATGAAGAGCAATTAGCGGGAACAACCTCAACTATAGCAGTTGTTGAAGACCACATTCCAGTTTTTGTTCGTGGCGGTGCTTTTATACCGATGATAAAAACGATTCAAAACACATCGAAATATTCATTAGAGAATTTCGATTTGCATTATTATTTTGATGCTAAAACCACGCAAAGTTCAGGTAAATTATACAACGACGATGGTATAACTGCAAACGCTTTCGAAAAAGGAGCATTTGAAATTTTGAACTTCAATGGTAATACCGATGGCAAAACTGTAACCATGAAATGGAATTCAATAATTGGCAAGAACTTTACATCTTTGGATAAAAATGTTGCCCTTATCGTTCACAATATAAAAGCAAAATCAGTGACTGTAAATGGGAAAGCCATTGATTTCAAAACAAATAAAACTTCAGTAGAAATTCCTGTTTCTTGGAAAAAAGGAACGGAAGTAGAAATCAAAATTCAATTATAATTCATTAAACCTAACAGATTTTTAAAACCTTTTAGGTTTGAAATAAAAAAACAAAATGAAAAAAAATATCTTATTTTCAATCGCACTACTATCGCTATTTTTTGCAAGTTGTTCCTCTACAAAAACAGCACAATCAGCCTCAAAAACTCCTTTTGTTTGGGAAAATGCCAATGTGTATTTCCTTCTAATTGACCGCTTCAACAACGGGGATAAAACGAACGACAACACTTATAACCGCAATAAACCAACGGGAAAATTGCGAGGTTTTGAAGGTGGTGATATTCGAGGCGTGATTCAAAAACTGGACGAAGGCTACTTCGAAAAACTAGGAATAACCGCTATTTGGATGACGCCGGTTGTCGAGCAAATTCACGATGGCGTTGATGAAGGAACTGGCTATAGCTATGGATTTCACGGGTATTGGGCAAGAGATTGGTCAGCATTAGATCCAAGTTTTGGAACAAAAAAAGATTTGGCTGAATTGGTACAAAAAGCGCACGCTAAAGGAATACGAATTTTATTAGATGCTGTTATCAATCATGCAGGTCCTGTTACTGCCGAAGATCCAGCATATCCAAATGATTGGGTTCGAACTTCTCCTAAATGCACTTACAAATCTTATGATACATACATTAATTGTACGTTGGTAGAAAATCTTCCAGATGTAAAAACCGAGAGCAACGACGCTGTAAATTTGCCAGCAATGCTAATCGAAAAATGGAAAAAAGAAGGTCGATACGAACAAGAAGTCGCCGAACTGGATGCCTTTTTCAAAAAAACTGGTTATCCTCGTGCACCAAAGTATTATATTATGAAATGGCTCTCGGATTATATCACCGATTACGGAATTGATGGCTATCGTGTAGATACTGCGAAACACACTTATGAAGATGTTTGGGCCGATTTCAAGAAAGTATGTGATGTAGCTTTTGCCGATTTCAAAACAAATAATCCTGGAAAAGTTCTAGATAGCCAAAACTTTTTTACAGTTGGCGAAGTATATGGTTACAACATTGGAGCAAAAAAACTATTTGATTTTGGCGATAAAAAAGTAAACTATTTCGAAAATGGATTCACGGGTTTAATCAATTTTGATTTTAGAAACGAAGCCAAAATGAATTATGAGCCTTTGTTCTTTAAATACAGCACAATTCTTCAAAATGACTTAAAAAGAAATACAGTAATGAACTATGTTTCTTCGCACGATGATAGTTATCCCTATGACAAGAAAAGAAAAAAAACATTCGAAAGTGGTACAAAACTGCTGCTTGCTCCAGGAATTTCTCAAGTATATTATGGTGATGAAAGTGCTCGTTCTCTTGACATCGAGGGAACAACGGGCGATGCCACTTTGCGTTCGATGATGAATTGGGATGACATCAAAACCAATCCCGAAACACAAAAAGTGCTTTTGCATTGGCAAAAATTAGGTAAATTTAGAAAAAATCATATTTCGATTGGAGCTGGAATGCACAAAGAAATTTCGGGAAGCCCTTATGTCTTTAGCCGAACTTTTACCAAGGATAATTTCACCGATAAAGTAGTTATCGGTCTGGATTTACCAAAAGGACGAAAAGAAATTTCGGTTGGAACTATTTTCGAAAACGGAACAAAATTGAAAGATGGTTATTCGGGAAAAGAAGCTTTGGTTTCGAATGGAAAAGTATCTATAGATTCTGAATTTGATATTGTTCTATTAGAAAAAAAGTAGGCACTAATTTTCTCCTATAAAAAAAGCGAGGTTTTCTGTATAGAAAACCTCGCTTTTTTAAATGATGCAATCTTATTTATTATACTATATTCTATGAATATTCTAGTCCATCGTTTGCACAATCCAAAATAATCACGATCCTAAATATGAAATAAATTCTAAATTTTCACTGTTTCAGTTGCTTCGTTTTTTAAGTTTAATCTTCGACAATCGACCAAAGTTTACCTTCATAACTTAAATTTCTTGCTATACCTTTTTACGAAATTTCACCCCGAATAAAACATGGCTGTTAATCATTTTCAATTCTACTTAAAATTTTGAAAATATTAAAAAAAACATATAGAGTACTCTTTTATTATAACACTATATATATTTATTATCTTACTACATATTTAATTATAATAACTATTTAATAATTTATTGACACTATTTAAATTTTAATAATTACTATCAACTTTTTACAAAAAAAACACTCCACTTATTTTTTTAAAATATATAAACTGTCTATAAAAATATTTAATATATTTACACAAATTTATTTTAGTGATTATGTAGTAACTAATACTTAAATACACAAACTCTACAACCTATAATTAAATTTTATAATAAATGAAATATCTTTAATTTAGCAAACGCAAACAATGATAATTCCCAGTAGCAAGAGAAAAAATTGCAGAGTAATAATATCTAAATTAGGGGCGCAAAAAAGTATAATTGAAACAGCCTATTTAATAAAAAAGTTTTATTTGAAGGAGTATTAGATAAAAAAGTATTATTGCATTCTCATGTTCATTAACAAAGTTAGAAGATTATTGTAATAGTACATTTTAGACATCACTAAGTAAGTTAAGGTTTTTTATTGAAAGGAATTTTTCAAAATTTTGGAAGGAAATTTAGACGCTTTAGTTGTCAAAAAATGGCACATAAAAATGTCTCTCAATGCAAAATCAATACGACAAACCGTGTATAGACTATCAGCGGATTTATGCTTCAATAGGCTTAATTTTTTCAATAATTTAAAGTCTATAAAATTGAATAAAGTCTCAGAAGTTTAAAGCACTTGATTAAAAATGAAGCAGCAACTCACAAATGCGAACCAAGTATTAATTTTACATTTTGTTATCCTTATTAAAAATTAAATAGTAGAAATTGAAAACGTCAAATTGAACAAGTATTACAATTGAAAAACTCCAAATGCAAATTAAATGACTGGATTATTTTTTCAGGGAGATATTGGAATTAAAAAAAATAAAACAAAACACCTATGAAAAGTAATCAAAAAAATGTTGTGAAAATGATACGTACAGTAAGTACCTATCTCAACAATAATAGTAATATTGTTGAGCTAAGCGTACCATTAATGAACACTAAAGAATTATTTGACCAAAAGTTTGCCAATCTAGTAGATCATTTTGTTGTTCAATACCAGGACAATAGTGGATTTTCTTTAGATAAAAAAAACAAACGAAAGGCTGTTGAGGAAAAAGTAAACGCTTTAAGTGCTGCACTTTGTGCCCTCGCAAGCTTAAACGAAAATTCTGCACTCTTAACTGAATGTCACTTCACGGTAACTGCACTCAAAACAGTAAGTGCTAATAAACTCGTTCAAATCGGGACTAATTTAACAATTAGATTAGAGCAAAATTTAGCTAGTTTACAACCTTATGGTATAGACATAAATACAATTTCTGATTTTAAAAAATCTATTTCTATTTTTAGTGAATCGATAAACGTACCAAAAGAAATTATCAAAATAAGACACATATCTACTATTGCGATTGCAAAAATACTAAGCGAAATTACAAGCTTGCTCAAGAATAACTTGGATTATAACATACGCGTTTTCAAAGAAGATTCCCCGTCTTTTGTTAGCGGATATTTCAATGCCAGACGTATAGGAAAAATACCTAGAAGTACTTTAGATTTAGTAGTCAATACCATTAGTGAAAATAGCAAAGAACCGATACAAAAAGCTAAATTACATATTATCAATACCAAAATTTCTCGGTTTTCGGGCAAAAAGGGTAGAAATGTATTTATGAATTTGAAAGCAGGATCGAATCAACTTCGTGTGACGCATCCAAATTATGAGCCTAAAACAATTGATTTTACTATCATTGATAATCAAACCATAAATTTAGTTGTTGCTTTAATTGAAAAACCAATTAATAACTAAAGAGTTAATCGGCAAAACCATTACAATCCATGCTAAATATCGCTCATCGAGGCGCTCAAGCCTTCGAACCAGAAAACACTTTGATTGCTTTCCAAAAAGCCATTGATTTAAATGTTGACGGAATCGAACTCGATGTACATTTGAGTTCAGATGGAGTAATTATGGTGATTCACGATGAAACCATAGACCGAACAACCACTGGCAATGGATTTGTTAATCAATATACTGCTTTAGAATTAAAAGAATTAGGAATTCCAACACTAATTGATGTGTTAGAAGTGACAAACCGCATCTGTTTTGTGAATATCGAACTCAAAGGAATTGGCACTGCAAAACCTGTTATTGAATTGATTGCTCACTATATTTTAACCAAAAATTGGCATTACACTGATTTTCTGATCTCCAGTTTCGATTGGAAAATGCTCGAAGAAGTTCCTTTGATAGATCCAAAAATTCGAATTGGAGTTTTAATCGAAAAATCTATTGAAGAAGCTTTGGCTTTTGCCACAAAAACAAAAGCATTTTCCATAAATCCTGATTATCGATTGCTAACGAAAGAAAATGTAGCTTTGATGCAGAAAAACGGATTCGAAGTTTTTACTTGGACGGTAAATTCAACCGAAGACATTCAAAAAATAAAATCATTCAATGTAAACGGAATTATTTCCGATTTTCCAGATAGAATATGAATCAAAATTTTGACATAATCATTGTAGGTGGCGGAGCAGCGGGATTTTTTACGGCAATCAATATTGTAGAGAAAAATCCGAAGCTAAAGGTAGCCATACTCGAACGTGGAAGTGAAGTTTTAACGAAAGTCAGAATTTCAGGTGGCGGTAGATGCAATGTGACTCACGCTTGTTTTGAACCCAACGAATTGGTGAAATTTTATCCTCGTGGCGAAAAAGAATTGCGTGGGCCTTTTCATCAATTTTGCTCTGGAGATACTGTAGAATGGTTCAGAAATCACGGTGTGGAACTCAAAATTGAAGACGATGGCCGAATGTTTCCTGTTTCAAATTCCTCGCAAACCATCATTGATTGTTTTCTTCAAGCCACACAAAAACTAGGAATTACTGTTTTGACTAGTCAAAGTGTACAATCGATTTTCAAAAAAGATAACTTCTGGAAAATTGAAACCCAAAGCGAAAATTATATTACCGAAAAACTAATTCTCGCTACGGGAAGCAATCCTAAAATTTGGGAAATGTTGCAAAATTTTGGTCACGCCATCGTAAATCCCGTTCCTTCTTTGTTTACTTTCAACATCAAAGATGCAAGAATAAAGGAATTGCCCGGAGTTTCAGCAATCGTTTCGGTTAAAGTAAAAGACACAAAACTGGCTTCAACCGGTCCTTTGTTAATCACGCATTGGGGAATGAGCGGCCCAGCGATTTTAAAATTGTCAGCTTGGGGGGCACGCATTTTATTCGAAAAAAATTACCAGTTTACCATTTTCGTCAATTGGCTGAACGACCTTGATGCAGATGATACCGAAAAAATTCTTAAAGAATTGAAACAAGAACATGCTAAAAAAGCCGTTTCCAAGAAATCTCCTTTCGACTTTCCTAATCGACTTTGGGAAAGTTTAGTTCTAGCTTCGAATATTTCCGAAGAAACCAAATGGGCTGATTTATCGAAAATTCAATTGCAAAATTTGGCCAATCTATTGACCAATTCGAGTTTTCAAGTCAACGGAAAAAGCACTTTCAAGGAAGAATTTGTAACTGCTGGCGGTATCGATTTAAAGGAAATAAACTTCAAAACTATGGAAAGCAAATTACACAATAATCTGTTTTTCGCAGGGGAAATCGTCAATATCGATGCTGTAACTGGCGGATTTAACTTTCAAAATGCTTGGACTAGCGGATTTATTGTGGCGAATTCTATTTAATGCCCACATTACACGCTCCATAAAACCTATTCCATTTTGCTTCTTATCGATTCATATTTTGCATTTCATAAATAAAAGTATCTAAATCTACTTTTTTGTCCACCAATGCCAATGCTTTATTCACAATATAATTTACATTGCCCGTACTAAAACCAAGGGCTACTGCAAATTTTCTCAAAAGCGTTTCTTGCTTGTCACCAAGATGATGATCGTGGTGCACTACTCTTGAAATGTTATACAAATTCTCTAATCTTTCTAAATACAAATAGGGAGGATTGAGAGGATACTTTAACGGATTGGCTAAAATTTCTTTATATTCTTCATCCGAAATATCCAATTTTACAGCCAATTTGTCTAAAAACTTTTTTTCATCGGGATCAAACTTCCCTCCATCTGCATACAAGACACGGACTACCGCAGAAAAACGACCTTTAATTCGGTGTTTGAATTCGCTATCAAATAATTGTGCTATTGACATGATAATAGGTTTTAAAATGTCCTTTAAAGATACAACAAATTTGAAATTTTTAAAGTATCAAATGCTACTTTTTTTAATGTATTTAATTCCTTTAAATAAATAAACGTTGCCAGAATTGCTTTTAACAGAATCGGTTAAAACAAATTTCAAAATAAATTGTAAGTTTGACGACCTTTACTATTTATACTTATTTACGATGTCAGAATTTTGGGTTTATTTTGAAATTGGTTCAAAGCATGTTTTAAATGTGGCTGACAATGACCATCTTATGTTTTTAATTGCATTAACTGTTCCATACTCATTCAAAGATTGGAAAAAACTACTCCTTTTGGTCTCTATATTTACCCTTGGCCATTCAATAGCAATGTTCTTATCTGTTTTTGGCTTCATCAATATTAAAGTCAAGCAAATCGAATTTCTTATTCCAATTACCATTTTAGGTGTGGCATTTTTCAATCTTTTCACAATCGGAAAATCTTCCAAAAAAGAAAGCATTAGCATAATTGGTTTTGTAACTTTGTTTTTCGGACTAATACACGGATTGGGTTTTGCAAATTATTTAAAAATCTCACTCACTGGTTCGACAAAGTATAAATTATTGCCTTTATCTGAATTCGCTTTAGGGATTGAAGCAGCGCAAATCATTGTGGTTTTTGTGGTTTTGATACTTTCCTATATTTTCCAAACTTTCTTCCGGTTCTCAAGATGCGATTGGACAATAGTAATGTCGGCATTTGTAATTAGAGTAATAGTACCAATGATTATTCCGAGTGAAATCTGGAATAGATAAATTAAAAAATGGAAAAGAAAAAATTAAATAAATACGACAAAGCCTATCTTCGAATTGCCAAAGAATGGAGCCGTTTGTCCTATTGCAAACGCAAACAAGTAGGCGCTATAATTGTTCGAGATAAAATGATCATCTCCGATGGCTATAACGGAACGCCCTCTGGTTTTGAAAATTGCTGCGAAGACGAAGCAGGAATTACCAATTGGTATGTGCTTCACGCTGAAGCCAACGCCATTCTAAAAGTAGCCAAATCGACGCAAACTTGTGAAGGAGCGACACTTTATATTACACTTTCTCCTTGTAAAGAATGTAGCAAATTGATTCATCAATCTGGAATAAAAAGAGTAGTTTACCAATTGGGTTACCGAGACACTTCTGGTGTAGATTTTTTGATTAAAGCGGGTGTGGTTGTAGAACAAATTGAAGTTTTAGATTAGATGAAAATTAATAGAAATTATTTTCCAATGCTTATTTTTGGGGCACTTGCCTTTGGAATTCTTCTGGGCGGATGGCTTAATTTTCCTGGTCAAAATCAATTTTTGATCCAAAGCAATTCGAAAAATAAACTCAACAAATTACTTGATTTTATCGATAACGAATATGTCGATAAAGTTAACGCTGATTCGATTACCAATCGAGCAATCAATACTATTTTAGCTGAACTTGATCCTCATTCGGTTTATATTCCGCCAAGTGAACAAATACAAGTTGCCGAAAGTATGCGAGGTGAGTTTGTGGGAATCGGAGTGAATTTCTATATGTATAAAGATTCATTAGCAATAATCAAAACAGTCGAAAATGGCCCTTCGGAAAAAGCGGGAATTCAATCGGGAGACCGAATTTTGTATGCCGATAAGACAAAATTATTTGGACGAAAACTGCCAACGGACAGTTTATTTTCAAAACTTAAAGGCAAAGAAGGTTCGGAAATTTTAGTTACCGTTTACAGAAAATCCGAAAACAAAAAATTAAATGTAAAAATTAAACGCGGTGTTATCCCCATAAAAAGTGTAGATGCTGCATTACTTTTGAATCCAACAACGGGCTATATCAAAATCAATCGATTTGCCGAAAGCACTTTTGAGGAATTCAAAACAGGTTTGACCAAATTGAGGGAAAAAGGAATAAAATCACTTGTGATCGACCTTCGTGACAATGGTGGTGGCTATCTGGAACAAGCTGTGGCTATTGCGGATGAATTTTTGAAGGACAAACAATTAATTGTATTTACAAAAGACAAAAACGGCACAACCGACAAAACAATTGCTACCTCAGCAGGCAGTTTCGAGACCGGAAAATTATCTATTTTAATCAACGAAAACAGTGCATCGGCAAGCGAAATATTGGCGGGAGCGATTCAAGATAATGATAGAGGAACGATTGTAGGGCGTCGTTCTTTTGGCAAAGGATTGGTACAACGAGAAATGGATTTTGACGATGGTTCAGCAGTGCGATTGACCATTGCTAGATATTATACTCCGACGGGGCGTTCGATTCAAAAACCCTATACAAAAGGCACCGAAGATTATTTGAAAGAATCAGAATTGCGTTTTAAAAGCGGAGAATTGTATTATAAAGACAGCATTAAAACGCCCAATACACCTAAATTCAAAACGCCGAAAGGGAAAATTGTCTATGGTGGTGGCGGAATTGTTCCCGATATTTTCGTGCCACTTGAATTGGAACCAAGCAAAGAACACACGGCTTATTTATTGCAAACGGGAGTTCTGGGTCAATTTGTTTTTGAACAATTGGATCACAACCGAAATGCTTTTAAAGGATTGACTTTCGAACAATTTAAAGTCAAAATAGATGCAACAGATTTGTATTTCAACGCTTTCAAAAAATACCTTTTCAAAAATGGAATAAATATGAGTTTGGACTCCAACAAAGCTTTGGTAAAACGTTATTTGGCTGCAGAATTTGCTCGACAGTTATTCAATGAAAGTAAATTTTATGAAATTATATTGAAAGATGATAAGATGATTGATGCTGTTCTGAAATAGACTAATTTGATATAAGATTGAAACGAGATTAATGAGAAAAAACATGAAAAAGATATTTTTTTTATTGTTGTTGACGGCATCATTTTTTGTGAGTGCACAACAGCAATATGCTATTGAAAAAGACATACATTACTACTCAGATGCAATAAATAAAAGTGACAGATACATCGATTCAGAATGTACTTTAGATATTTATTACCCTAAAAATGCCAAAAACTTTGCCACAATTATTTGGTTTCATGGAGGCGGACTCACTGGTGGAAGCAAAGAAATTCCAAAGGCTTTGTTAGAAAATGGCTTTGCAGTTGTTGGAGTCGAGTATCGGCTTTCGCCAAAGGTAAAAGCAGCTGTTTGCATAGAAGATGCCGCAGCAGCAATTGCATGGGCATTTCAGCATATTGAGAATTATGGTGGCAGAACTGATTTAATTTTTTTGTCAGGACATTCCGCAGGGGGTTATTTAACCATGATGGTGGGACTTGATAAAAAATACTTGGCTAAATATGAAATCGATGCTAATCGTATTGCTGGAAACATTCCGTTTAGCGGACAAACTATTACCCATTTTACCATTCGCAAAGAAATGGGGATAAAAGAAACTCAACCCTTGATTGACGAATATGCACCACTCTATTTTGTTCGTCCAGACGCTTCACCCTTATTGCTTATTACCGGAGATCCCGAAATGGAATTACTAGGACGTTATGAAGAAAACGCCTATATGTTGCGAATGATGAAACTAGCTGGTCATCAAGGCACTAGGTTATATAAACTAGAAGGTTTTAATCATGGATCTATGGTTGAGCCAGCTTTTCCTTTATTGATAAAAGAAGTTACTACTCTAAAAAAAGAAATCTTAGAAAGAAAATAAGAAAATTAATAGAGGGTAAGTTTTATTTATGTCGTTTTAAAAAAAAGATTATTTCTCAACATTTATTTTCAGGCATATTGTAAAATTGGTTTCAATCGAAAGGCTGGATATAACCCCAGATTCCTACAGAATGACAAACTCACTACTCTACTTTTAGAATAACCGGAAGAATAAATTGCGTTTTTACAGGAATTCCGCGTTTTATAGCGGGATTTACTTTTGGAAAATCGACTAAACGAGCTTTGAGAATGCTATCGATTTTTATGGTGTCGTAAGCCACAGAATCTTTGGGAAATTGAGGCTCAAATTGCATCGTAGCATTGGGAAAAATGGTGACTTTTACTTCGATTGTGTCCAATTCAGGATAAAGAATCGATAAAGTATCAACACTTAATTTTTCTTGTATGAGTTGGGTCATTACCTCAAAAAAGCATTGCTGGCGTTGGGTTTTGTTTTCTATTTTGTCGCAATCTACAACCGATGGAAATTCATCAACTTCTTTCCAATTGATGGCTTTGAGCTCTTTTTGTAACAATTCCTTTTCTGTAGGCACTTGCTTGTCGAAGTACTGACAGGAACTGAAAAATAGAAATAGTAACAAAAAATAAAACTGCTTCAATGTACTGTTTTTAAATGGGTCAAATATTTTATAAAAATACAATTATTTCTTTAGGGTTTGCTTTGAAAGCAAATAATCTTGATAAGTTTCGGACAATCTCTTCTTTTTCTTAAGAATAGAAATTGGATTACCAATCTGAAAAAATCACAATTTTTACAGTATTAAGTATAAAATTCCTCCTTAGTTAAAAATAAATTTTGATGAAATTTTTTGGCATTAAATTCAAAAAATAATTTCTCAAAATTTTTCATCGAATAATTTAATACTTTTGTTTTGTTCACATTATAGATAGAATCTTTCAATACATCGTTAGCTTTATTTTCTTACGCAAAAGTATAGTTTATAAGAACTAAGACTATTAATAACATAATTATTTTTTTCTCAATCTATTTCAAATACGTTTCAATTCTTGTTTTCAAATTTACAAAAATTTAATTTATGGATATAGTACTTCTAATTATTGGATTTCTATTTATGATTGTCGGTGTTTTTGGAAGTTTTATGCCTGTTTTGCCCGGGCCAAGTATCAGTTGGATGGGATTAGTCTTACTGTATTTTACAAATGCCCTTGACACAAATTATTGGATTCTTGGAATAACTTTCTTAATTACTGTGACGATTTCAGTCCTAGATTATATCATTCCAGCCAAAGGAACCAAAAAATTTGGCGGCAGTTCTTATGGTATTTGGGGAACAAACATCGGCTTGATAATTGGGATTTTTGCGCCCATTCCGTTCGGATTTATTATTGGCCCTTTTGTTGGTGCTTTTGTTGGCGAACTTCTATACGATTACAAAGACCATGGCAGAGCTTTGAAAGCGGCAACGGGTTCGTTTTTGGGATTTCTGCTTGGTAGTTTTATGAAGTTTGTGGTTTGTATGGTGTATTTTGGGCTTTATATTTGGATTGTATGGGAAAATAAAGAATCAATCCTAAAAATGGTGTGAAAAATTAAAATGTTGATTTTTATATTCCCTCCTTTCAACTAAAATATTGGTAAAGTGGTTTTTAGACATTGAAATTTAGTAGTAGAGAACTATCTTAAATAAAAAAACCTCTCAAAACTGAGAGGTTTTCTTGTTGGTCTACTAGGACTCGAACCTAGAAAGACTGCACCAAAAACAGTTGTGTTACCATTACACCATAGACCAATAACGCTGCCGTTAAGCGAGTGCAAATTTAATACAAATTTTAATTTGTACAACTTTTTCATCTCTTTTTATTGAAAAAATTTTATCCTTATTCATTTCACTCGTTATTCTAAAACAAAATATCACAATAAAACAGCTATACTTATGGAAATTTTTGTTAATGCTCGTATCTTTCAATAAAAAAACATTTTCTTTGTAATCGTAAAAAAACTAAAATTTTAGTATCTAAATATGGCAACATTTAATTTCAATAAATGGAACACAATTACCGGCTGGTGTACGTTTGCAGTCGCTTTACTAACTTACACATTAACCGTTGAACCCACAATGAGTTTTTGGGATTGTGGAGAATATATTGCCACATCGGCAAAACTTCAAGTGGGACATCCTCCTGGAGCGCCATTATTTCAAATGATTGGTGCTTTTTTTGCCATGTTTGCTATAGATGACAAACATATTGCTTTGATGGTAAATATGATGTCGGTTTTTTCGAGTGCTTTTACCATTTTATTTATGTTTTGGTCATCATCGATGATTTTAAAAAAAATAATTTCGCAGTATTCGGAGGTAAATAAAAACAATGCTATTGTAATACTTGGGAGTTCATTTGTTGGTGCTTTGGCTTTTACTTTTTCGGATAGTTTTTGGGCAAGTGCTGTAGAAGCCGAGGTTTATGCAATGGCTTCCTTGTTTATCGCTTTACTTTTTTGGTTGGGATTACGTTGGGAACAAGATATGGATTCGCCAAAAGGCAATAAATGGTTGTTGGTTATTTCACTAGTAGTTGGACTTACTTTTGGCGTACACTTTATGGCATTATTAACCATTCCTGCGATCGGTTTCCTTTATTATTTCAAACACTACAAAGAAGTTACAGTCAAAAATTTCATCATTGCGAATATTGTAGTTGTTGCTGTTTTATTATTTATTTTCAAATTACTATTGCCATTAACGATGGCTTTCTTTGGTAAAACCGAAGTTTTTATGGTCAACGAATTAG
>JAYVIK010000157.1:0-12068 GCA_043770265.1 Flavobacterium sp.
TTTTATTCAAAAGAACGACATCGTCAGTTGCGATAATTTTGGCTATTATTTCTAATTTTAATTCGGCTATGTTCATTATTAAAATTTTTATAAAATTAGCAATTTTTAAAATAAACGAAGAGTAAACAATACTTAAACTTTTGTCAAACCTAATTTTGCTCCACGTTTCAAAACAAATTCATAAGCTGCTTGATATTCGTTCGGAATTTCCCCTTCCAAAATAGCTTCTTTCACAGCTTCTTTCAGCACTCCAATTTCTCGGGAAGGCTGCAAATTAAAAATCGTCATAATTTCTTCGCCAGAAATAGGCGGTTGAAAATTCCGAACTTGGTCGCGTTCTTCGACTTCCACAATTTTTTTGCGAACAACCTCAAAATTTTGATGGTATTTCTTGAATTTATTAGGGTTCTTGGTTGTAATATCGGCTTCACACAAAGTCATCAAACTTTCCACATCTTCACCAGCATCAAAAATCAAGCGACGCACAGCAGAATCCGTTACCATATCTTCCGACAAAACAATGGGACGCGAACTCATCATCACCATTTTTTGTACAAATTTCATTTTGTGGTTCAATGGCATTCGCAATCTTTCGAATATTTTTTTCGCCATTTTCCCACCCAAAAATTCGTGACCGTGAAACGTCCAGCCTTGTTTTTTATTGAAACGTTTGGTCGGTGCTTTTCCGATGTCGTGTAATAAAGCCGACCAACGCAGCCAAACATCATCTGTATTTGGGCAAATGTTATCGACTACTTCTAGCGTATGGTAAAAATTGTTTTTATGTGTTTGTCCTTCTATTTCCTCCACTTGATTTAAAGCGGTCAATTCAGGAAGAATGATGTCTAAAAGTCCGGTTTTGTACAACAATAAAAATCCAACCGAGGGTTGGTCTGTTGATAGGATTTTATTCAATTCATCGACAATTCTTTCGCCAGAAATAATCTTTATTCTTTCGGCATTTTTCGTGATGGATTGAAGTGATTTATCTTCAATATCAAAACCCAATTGAGCAGCAAATCGGATTCCTCTCAACATTCGGAGCGGATCGTCAGAAAAAGTAATATCCGGATCAAGCGGCGTTTTGATGATTTTGTTTTTCATATCCTCCAAACCGTTGAAAGGATCAGATAGGTCACCAAAATTGTCCTTGTTTAAAGATAACGCCAAGGCATTGATGGTGAAATCACGACGGTTTTGGTCGTCTTCAAGCGTTCCGTTTTCGACAACAGGATTTCGGCTGTCCAAGTTATAGGACTCTTTTCGAGCGCCTACAAATTCGATTTCGGTATCTTCAAAACGCAACATTGCCGTTCCATAAGTTTTGAAAACTTGGACTTTTGGGTTTTTCGGAAGCAATTCCGAAACTTTCAAGGCCAATTCAATTCCGCTACCCACGGCAACAACGTCGATGTCTTTTTTGAAGTCTCTTTCAAGGAGTAGATCTCTCACAAAACCACCAATTACAAAACTTTCAAGATTAAGTTCTTGGGAAGCTTGAGAAATGACTTCGAAAATTTTATTATTTAAGGCTGATTTGTAATTCATTTTAAAAGGGCTTCAACTTCAATTTTTAATTTTGGTAAGTGATTGTATTTGATTGCCCAAACTATCGCATCGTCAATCGAGTCATAAGCGTGTACCAATCGATTTCTAAAATTTATAATTTCTTTAGAGTGAGAAAGTTCTAAATTATCTATTTTTTTAATTTTATTGATTACTTCGCCAATAATTATCAGTTGGCGTTCAACGGCACTTTTAGTTTTTAAATCTGATTTATAATCAATAAATGTTGAGCAGTTATAAAAAAAATCATCAATCAATTCGATGGATAGGATGATGTCGACTAAATATTTTTTAGTTATTTCGGTCATAAATTAATTGAATATTTTCTTCGATTGATTTTTTTAGGATAGGGTTTTTTACATTTTTAGAAGTCAATAAATCCACTTTCCTTTTAAAAATCAGTTCTAATTCAGACCAAGTTTTCATTAAGATTTCTCCTTTAAGAATAGGGTTTTCTTCTTCAATTTCTACAATTAAATCAATATCACTTTTTTTAGAAAAATTGGGTTTTAATGCTGACCCAAAAAGGTACAATTTACCAATTTTATTTTCTATACAAAGTTGTTCGATGGCGAATGCTTTATTTTGAAATATTGCGGGTAGATTTAGCATAAATTATTTTTTTCAAAGTTACAAAATTTTATTTCCTTATCACTTTTACCTGTGAATCGTTTGTCAATTTTATAATCGTCGATGGTTTTCCAGCAATTTTATCGCGGTGCAAATTTACAACATAATCCACACCTTTTATAATTTCGGTACTGATGTCTTTAAAGGCAATAGGAGTGGGCTTCCCTGAGATATTTGCTGATGTTGAAACTAATGGTTTTCGCATCTTTTCCATCAATTTGAAGCAAAATGGTTCCTTTACGATTCGGATTCCTAATGAATTATCGGATGCAACTAAATTGGCTGCGACATTTCTAGGTTTATCTAAAATTAAAGTTGTCGGTTTTTCGGATAAATCTATAATTTGCCAAGCCACCTCTGGAATGTCTTTGAATACATTGTACATCATTTTCTCTCCATTCATCAAAACAATCATACTTTGAGTTTCGGCTCTTTGTTTGAGTTTATAAATTTTGGAAACAGCTTCAGGATTCGTGGCATCACAGCCAATTCCCCAAACGGTGTCTGTTGGGTAGAGGATAATTCCACCTTCTTTGATGACTTCGTAGGCTTTGTGAACTTCTTCGTTGAGATTTTCCATAGTTAATCTTCATTTAATAAAGTGGGATTCCTATTTGTTTTAGTTTAGAATATTTTAGCATAAATAATTATTAAAAAAATAAGAATAAGTATCGAATTCCAGATTGATTTTTTTTAAATCAAAAACTATTTATAGCCTTAATTGTTTGTCAATTATAATGCTATTTATTGTTTTTACGCATTCGTCGATACTGTTTTCATTTGTGTTTATTGCCAAACTATTATTGTTATAAGGCTCATACATGTTTTGATTAGTACGTGAGAACAATCCTATTGTGGTTGTGTTTACAGCGCTACTCAAATGCATAATTCCGCTATCTGCACCAATAAAAAGTGTCGTATTTGCTATTAATGAACCAATTTCGCGAATATCTTTACTGTAAAATGTTGGAGCTTTAAATCCTATTTGTGATATATTTTCAAAAGGCAAAACCTCAATTATATTGTAGTTATTTTCAAATTCATTTTTCAATTTTTCATAAAACTCTTCCCACCAAGTTTCTGAATAGCATTTGTCTGCAGTGGCATAAGTAAAGATACAGATGGTTTTTTTTTCGCTACTTACGATAGCATCTAATAATTTTTTTCCTTTAGCTATTTCAGAATTACTTAGCTTAAGATTTAAAGATGGAATTGGGTTATTGTTTTTTTTATATCCTAACGTAGTCAGAAAAAGTCTGAAGTCGTAAACGGGATATTTTGCAATATGTTCATAATCTTTATATTGAGTATTGATTATTTCGTCTGCTTTCCCGAAAAACTTATATTTCGCGGTGGCAAACTGCGTCGCAATTCTTCCAGACGAAGAACCTTTCTCAATATTTATTACAATATCATAGTGCTGTTTTTTTAGTTTCGACCAAACCAAAAAATACTGGAATAAATTTTTAAAAGGCTTTTTCGGGAGTTCAATTATATCATTTATATTTTCATAATTTTTATATATTATTGGTCCCAAACCTCCTTTTACAAATAAATCTATTTTACATTCCGGAAAAGTAGAAGAGATTTCCTGAATAAAAGGAGTAATTAGCAATAAGTTTCCTAATCGATGATTGGGTCTGCAGATTAAAACTCTATAGATTGTAACTTTTTCAGATAAATCGACATGAGGATTTTTATAGGAATTACCAACATTTTGGGTTAGGATTTTGGTTAAAACCCTTCTGTATTGATTTATTTTTGTTAGCATATTCGTTCTTTAAAAAAATTATGTATAATGGAATGTTTTGTGAACCTCTTCGCTTATATCTATTTTTAATTTTGTTCTTTACTGCAAAGATATTTATTTGAAGCTAAATAATGGATTGAGAATTAGTGCAGTTTTTGCTGAATTTTTAAGAGTAAATATAATGGAGCTTCTTTTAAATTGATTTCTAATACGTAATCAGAACAATTTTTTAATTTGATTATATGAGTTTTCCCAAGTAAATTTTTTCACTAAATCGGTGCCCGATTTTGATATTTTATATAATAACTCCTTATCGTTTATTAATTTTATTATAGCACTTGCTAATTCATTAGGGTCTTTTGGGGCTACCATTAAATAATGTTCGCCATTTATTCCATAATCATTATGTCCTTCTATGTTAGTTATAATGGTGGCGCAACCGCATTGCATAGCTTCGGCACGAGGTAATCCCCAACCTTCTGATAAACTCGTTGATATAAATATGCTGGAATTGTTATATAATTTTCTTAAATTTTCAGGCTTTCGATAGTAATTTATAAACTTGGGTATCTTTCTATTTCTTTTAGATGTACTAAAAAAGTCAACTTCTAAATTAGGAATACTTTCTTTAACTATTTTTAATGCTTCAATACCAAAACTAGACCCTTTTATTTCTGCTTTATGGTATAACATACTTATTTTTGCTGGGTTTCTGTCTTTTATATTTATATCAATTCCGAAAGTGTCATAATCTAAACCATTCCTTATGATACTGCATTCTTCTCCAATTTCGTTAACCAAATCTTTTAACCATTGTGCAATGGCAATTTTTTGAAAAGGCATTTTCCAAGTGCTAAAAATTTCTTCTTTGCTTCCTGACCAAGTTTCAAAACCCTGAATTAAATATAGTTTTTTTCCTTTGTTTATAGAGTAGTTTCCAATCCATGCGGCTGTTTCCCAAGATGTTGCAATAATTACATCGGCTTCTCTAATATATTTTTCTTCTAAAGAATAAATATATTCTTCCTTTACTTTTTTGTCTAAATTAAACCAAGTTACGCCATATTGATTTTTAATCTTAAAAAAATTGAAAACATCAAATATATATTTAAAAAGAACACCTTTATTAATGTTTCCGGGTTTACGTTTTTTAGGATAATAGATTGTTACATCGCATGAATCTTCAATCATTTGGTTAGCATATTCAAATAAAACTTTAAAACCTCCAATTGGTTTTTTAGGAAGAAGGGGCAAGATGATATTAATTTTAGTCATTTTTTTTGCAATGGATATTAATAATTAAACACTTTATTAATCCAATTGTCTAAAGTGTATTTATTGTATATATTTTCAGGAATTGGTTCGTAAGGGATCTTGAAAAAATCAGCGTCAAAATGGATGTTTTCTTCATCAATTACTAAAATATTATTAGGTCTATAAAAATCATAATTAACTATATTTGGATTTGTTGTAATCAGTTTTTTGTGCAAACTCATACTTTCAAAAACTCGGAATGTTAATCCGTTTTGCTCTTTGCGTTGAATGTCTAAAAGTAATTTTGAGCGTTTGATGTAATCATTCACTTCCGCTATTTGAATGTATTTTGATATGAATTCAATGTTTGGGTTACTGTTTTTATTTTTTTTATCAAAAATGATAATCTTTGAAGTGATATTTTGCTTTTTTAATTCATCGGCAACCTTAGAAATAGTTTTAAAACGATTGTCTTTGGAACTGATATTAAAAACATCATAATCAAATGAGTTACTAGGAACTTCTTGATCTTCTGCTGAATAGATCCAATTAGATATAAACTTTAAATTATATTTTTCGCAATCTTCTTTTTCAAAGGAATATACTTCGTCAAAATTTGGGATAACCTTTAGTATTTTGGGACACCTATATATGTTGTCATTAAAAAAGGCAATTGATTTTTTGGTATATTTTTTAAATTCTAAAACCTGCTTTGGATCTATCCAGTCTCCTTTTATGGTTAATATTACGTCCTGTATTTGATTTAATTGCTGTAAACGACGGTTAATTTCTTTGCCAAAATGGATGTTCTTTAGATTCTTTTTGAAGAATGCTTTAAGGAAAAAATTATAAACTTTATATCCAAAATTTGGATATTTGTATTTGAAAGTGCTAAAGTCAATATGATTTACAATATGTCCTTTTTTTTCTAATGCGACGGCAATATTGTTGTTATATCCCCAATTATCATGACTTATTAAAGTTAAACGCATTATCTTCTTTTATTTTTTTTATTACTTAGCAAAACTAACTAAATTTGCTGAAATAATTTTTATGATTGCAATATTTAATCCGGCGTACAAAGATTTTGAAAATAGACTTTTGGACTTTATTGATCATTTTGATTATAAAGGAGAAGATTTTGTAGTGGGTCAGCGCAATCAAATCAAGCTTTTTAAATTAGACGAATTAACGATAAATATTAAATCGTTCAAGTTACCTCATTTGATTAATCAAATCGCTTATCGGTATTTTAGAAAATCTAAAGCAAAACGCTCTTTTGAATTTGCAAATAAATTGATTGCATTAAACGTTGGAACTCCTGATCCAATAGGTTTTGTAGAGTTTTTTTCTATTATAGGGTTGCAAAAAAGTTTTTACATTAGTGAACAATTGCTATGTGATTTGACTTTTAGAGAATTAATCGAGATTCCTAATTATCCAGATCAAGATACAATATTACGAGAGTTTACTCGGTTTTGTTTTGATTTGCATCAAAAAGGAATTGAGTTTTTAGATCATTCTCCAGGCAATACATTAATCAAGAAAAACGCATTAGGGAATTATGATTTTTTCTTGGTTGACTTAAATAGGATGGAGTTTCATGAGTCAATGGATTTTGACAAACGAATGAAAAATTTATGCCGATTAACTCCTTTGAAAGATATGATTGTGGTCATGAGTAATGAATATGCAAAATGTTCAAAAGAATCCGAAACACTCATTTTTGAAACCCTTTGGAAATTTACTTCCGATTTTCAGGAACAGTTTTATAGAAAGAAAGTATTGAAGAAAAGGTTAAAATTTTGGAAGCAATAGATTTAAAATCGCATAATTTTTTATGCAGTTCTTGAAATAATTTGATACAATAACTATGGCAATTAGCGGATTAGTAATTACTTATAATGAAGAAAAGATGATAGGAAAGTGTATAGACGCACTTTTTAAAGTCTGCGGTGAAGTTATTATTGTCGATTCAATGAGTACTGATGCAACAGTTGAAATTGCTAAATCAAAAGGGGCAATTGTTGTATCTCAATCTTTTCTGGGAGACGGACCGCAACGAACTCACGGATTGCCTCATTGCAAAAATGATTGGATTCTCAATTTGGATGCTGATGAATTTCTGGATACCGATGCCGAAGATTTTATTCTTAAAGAAAAATATCTCGTTGGTGATTTTGATGCATTTAGTTTTCGGGTAAAAAACTTCCTGGCCGATAAATTAATTGATTTTGCAGGTTGGTATCCCGATCATAAAGTGAGGTTTTTTAACAAAAAAACTGCCGCTCCATCAGCGTCCATAGTGCATCAAAAAATCATTGCCACAAACGAAAAAAGAGTGGCAGTTCATATCTTGCATTACGGTTGGCAATCTTTAGAGCAAATTATTTCAAAGAAAAATCAATATTCAGGTTGGCACGCTCAACAACTTTTTGACCAAGGAAAAAGGATTAATGCTTTTAAACCAGTTTTAAATGGTTTGGTGGCATTTATTCGTTGTTATGTTTTTAAAAAAGGATTTTTAAATGGAATTGATGGATTGACCATTTCAATGATTCAAGGTTTCTTTTCTTATATGAAATATGCCAAATTGATTAAAATTCAGAAAAAAAATTCGAAATAAGCTTGTTTAGTTTTTGAGATTTTCAACTTTTGTGAAAGCTTATAAAAGAAAAATTCCAAATTCAAATTGATTTAACAATTGGAATTTGGAATTTAAAATATTGGAATTTAGAATTTATACCGCTACGTCATATTCGCGCAACGCATTGTTCAATGAAGTTTTCAAATCAGTGGATGGTTTACGCGTTCCAATAATCAAAGCGCAAGGTACTTGAAAATCACCAGCGGCAAACTTTTTAGTATAGCTTCCAGGAATCACAACCGAACGAGCCGGAACAAAACCTTTTCTTTCGACAGGAGTTTCTCCGGTAACATCTATAATTTTTGTGGACGCCGTCAAACATACATTGGCTCCCAAAACAGCTTCTTTTCCCACGTGAACGCCTTCAACAATAATACAACGTGAACCAATGAAAGCACCATCTTCGATGATTACTGGTGCAGCTTGCAAAGGCTCTAATACACCACCAATTCCAACTCCTCCAGAAAGGTGAACGTCTTTACCTATTTGCGCACAACTACCCACTGTTGCCCAAGTATCGACCATTGTTCCAGAATCAACATAAGCACCAATGTTGACATAACTTGGCATCATTATCACGCCACTAGCCAAAAAAGCGCCATAACGAGCAGATGCTCCGGGAACTACACGAACTCCTTTTTCTGCATAATCTCTTTTGAGTAACATTTTGTCGTTGTATTCGAAGATTCCAGCTTCTAATGTTTCCATTTTTTGAATTGGAAAATACAGAACTACTGCTTTCTTAACCCATTCGTTTACTTGCCAACCATCGCCAACAGGCTCGGCAACACGCAATTTTCCTGAATCTAATAATTCGATTACTGATCTAATGGCATCAGTTGTTTTTGTTTCTTGTAACAAAGCACGGTTTTCCCAAGCTTGTTCTATTATGGATTGTAATTCGCTCATTTTGATAAAATTTTGGGCAAAGATAGGATTTTTAACCAAAAGCAAAAAGTCAAATCGAATCGAAAATGTTATATATTTGTATTTTAAATCGATTCATTATGGAAACCATCAGACTAGAATTTCAGCCCAACATCAAAGCCAAAATTTTGGAAGTATTGAGTTCTTTCTCTTCGGATGAATTGAAAATCATCAAAGAAGATGAAAATTTCGCTAGGAATAAGGCAATGATTGAAAATGAGTTAGATAAAATTAAGGATGGGTCAGCAGAATATTGTACTTTCGATGAGTTAGATAGCTACTTAGATGAAGTAATTTCAGAGTATGAAAATTAAGTTCATTGTCAAATTTAAATTTTTACTAGAAGATCTTGTTAGGTATATTGCAAAAGATAAGCCTACAGCAGCGAAAAAATTCAAAAAAGATTTAATTGCTAATTTGAAAAAAGATTTAAAATATCCATTTCACTATAAACAATCCATTTATTCAGATGATGAAAATGTACGGGATTATGTTTTTAAAGGCTATACCATTGTTTATAGATTTGATGTTGAAGTTGAACTTGTTTCAGTTATAGCAATTTTGAAACACAGAAATACATTTTAAATAGAAAATTATGGAAACCATCAGACTAGAATTTCAGCCCAACATCAAAGCCAAAATATTAGAACTATTGAGTTCCTTCTCTTCGGATGAATTAAAAATAGTTCAAGAAGACTCTGATTTTGATAGAAATAAGAAAAAATTAGATTTAGAATTGGCTAAAATCAATAATGGAACTGCAGAATTTTGTTCAGCGGATGAATTAGATGAAATGATGGACGAAATTTTTACGGAGTATGACGATAAAATTCAGTAAAGTTTTTCAATTAGATGTTATAGACAAAGTTCGTTAAATTTATAAAGATAAACCTCGAGCTGCTTTAAAATTTAGAAAAGACTTGATAACAAACATCAAGAAAGATTTGAAATACCCTTATCATTTTAAAGAATCAATTTATTCTGATGGTGATGAAAACATAAGAGATTATGTTTTTAAAGGGTATATCTCTGTTTATAAAATCGACGTGAAGCAAAATTCTATTTTAGTTTTTGGATTTATCAAATACAGAAATTCATTTTAAAATAAAAATTATGGAAACCATTAAACTAGAATTTCAGCTCAACATCAAAGTCAAAATTTCGGTATGATTGAGTTCAATCTCTTTGGATGAATTGAAATTCATCAAAGTAGATTAAATTTTGTTAGTAATACTTGTGTTTGTAAAATTGATGTTGACCAAGAAATTATTATACATTGCAATAATTAAATTCGCGGCTTCGTGCCTTCATAAAACAATAATTTTAAATAAGAGGGTAAGATTGCTTCGTTCCTCGCAATGACAATATGGAAATAAATAAAGTTAAAACATGGAAAAAAAGCTACACTTGGGTTTTGGTGGCGAATGCGGTTTATATTTTGATTTTTTGTTTATTAATGAAATTATATTCTTAAAATATGCAATTATTTGATTGGATTGTTCTTATAGTAACCTTACTTTTCATCGTAATTTATGGCGTTTGGAAAACCAAAGGAAGTAAAAATGTTGAAGATTATATTTTAGGCAACAACGAAACGCCTTGGTACACTGTAGGACTTTCGGTAATGGCGACTCAAGCCAGTGCAATTACTTTTCTATCGACTCCGGGACAAGCATACCACGATGGAATGGGTTTTTTGCAATTCTATTTTGGACTTCCCATTGCGATGGTGGTTATTTGTGTGACTTTTATTCCAATATACCATAAATACAAGGTTTTTACTGCTTATGAATACCTCGAAAAACGGTTCGATTTAAAAACTCGTTCCCTTGCTGCTGTAATTTTCTTGGTGCAAAGAGGGTTGGGAACAGGATTGACTATTTATGCACCAGCCATTATTTTGTCGGCTTTATTGGGTTGGAATTTGACGCTAATGAACATTGTGATTGGTGTTCTCGTTATCATTTATACTTTTTCGGGTGGAACAAAAGCGGTAAATGTGACTCAAAAACAGCAAATGTTTGTTATTATGTTGGGAATGTTTATCACGTTCTTTCTTATTTTACATTTTTTACCTAATGATATGACTTTTACCAGCGCTTTGCATATTGCTGGAGCCAATGATAAAATGAATATTGTTGATTTCTCGTTCAATCCCGAAGAAAAATATACCTTTTGGAGCGGAATAACAGGAGGTTTTTTCTTGGCTTTAGCCTATTTCGGAACAGATCAATCTCAAGTGGGGCGTTATTTGTCAGGAAAGTCGGTTCGTGAAAGCCAAATGGGGTTGATAATGAATGGCTTGCTAAAAGTGCCCATGCAATTCTTTATTTTACTAACAGGAGTTATGGTATTTGTGTTTTTTCAATTCAATCCAGTGCCGCTGAATTTTAATCCTAATAATAAAATACTAGTCGAGAAGTCTAAATTCAAAGACGAATATCATGTCTTAGAAAAAAAATTGGAAGTGCTTTCAGAAGATAAGAAAGTAATTAATTTATTGTACATCGACCAACTCAATCAGGATTACGACAATCCTATTCTTCGAAAGGAATTGGTAGCATTATCAAGTAAAGAAAAAGATTTGAGAGATCACGCCAAGGAAATTATCCTGAAAGTCGACGACCAAAGCGAAACTAATGATAAAGATTATGTTTTCTTTCATTTTATTATGAATTATTTGCCCAAAGGATTAATTGGATTACTACTTGCCGTAATTATTTCAGCAGCAATGTCATCTACAGCTTCGGGGCTTAACGCATTGGCTTCGACCACAGCCATCGATATTTATAAACGCAATGTAAAAGAGGAAAAAAGCGAAAAACACTATGTAAATGTGACCAAGTTTTTCACCTTATTTTGGGGAATCGTTGCTATTCTTTTTGCTAGTATTGGGACGTTATTTGAAAACTTGATTCAATTGGTCAATATCGTAGGCTCCATATTTTATGGAACCGTATTGGGTATTTTTCTGGTGGGTTTTTATATTAAATACGTACAAGCTAAAGCTATTTTTTACAGTGCTGTAATAAGTCAAATTGCCATATTTGTGATTTACTATTTTGCTATTTTCATTTATCCTAGTGGCGAAGAAAAATTAGGGTATTTATGGCTCAACTTCATAGGCGCGATGCTAACGATTGTATTGTCAATGCTAATGCAGGCGATTTTCAAAAAGGAGAATCATCCCAATTATCAGGGCATTCGCTTTTAAAAAAAGAAAAAAAAGTTAGCCACGACCCGAACGAAGTGAACTGGCGTAGCAATTACACCAATTATCACTAATTTCTATTA
>JAYVIK010000158.1:0-12033 GCA_043770265.1 Flavobacterium sp.
ATTGGAAACAATCAAAGAAGTTTCTTTAAATTTAAGAAGTTTAGACGCAGTAACGCTTTCTTACCTTTCTACTATTTTTAAAATCGACAAAACCGAATTTAGATGTTACAAACACAGACAGTTGTACCCGAACTTATGGAACTCTTAAAAAAAATTATGTCTGAAAAACTATTTTCAGATTTTAATTTAGTCGGCGGAACATCATTAGCATTACAAATGGGTCATCGAAATTCTATTGATATTGATTTGTTTGGAAATTCAGAAATTAATCCAGAATTATTTATTGAAAAACTTTCTGAATTTGGGGAAGTAAAAGTGGCGCAAAGCACGAAAAATATTTTGATAACAAAAATCAACGATGTTAAAGTTGATTTTGTTAATTATAAATATCCATTACTTTCAGAATGTTTGTTTATTGAAAACATAAAAATGCTTTCAACCAAAGATATTGCTGCAATGAAACTGAATGCAATTGCTGGTCGTGGTAGTAAAAAAGATTTTATTGACCTATACTTTTTACTAAACGAATTTTCGCTAGAAGAAATATTTTCTTTTTATGAAAAAAAATATCACGATGGTTCAATTTTTATGGTTCAGAAAAGTTTAACCTATTTTGAAGATGCCGATTCTCAACTACAACCCCAAATGTTCCTTGATTTCAACTGGGAAACCTGCAAGCAAAAAATAATCGAAGAGGTTTTGAAATTAGAATAGGCTTTTTAAAACAAAAGTTCCAAACCACGATAATGGTTTGGAACTTTAAATTTTGAAAACTAAAAACAATATTTACTTAGTTTCCTCTTCTTTTTTATCTGCAGGTTGTTTGTCGTCTTTAGCTGCGTTTTTGAATTCTTTAATTCCGCTACCCAAACCTTTCATTAATTCTGGAATTTTTTTACCTCCAAAAAGTAATAAAACAACCGCCAAAATTATAAGTATTTCTGTTAAACCTATTTTTCCCATAATATAGTAATTTATTGCCGAAGCAAATTTGTAATAATCTAACGGCAAAGGTATATAGAATTACTTAACATAAAATCAATTAGGGATAATTATTTTAGGTACTTATGCGTTAAAAATTTGATAAAATCATCCATAGCACAAACGTAAACAAGAAAAAATGCGAATGATTGCATTAATTATTATATTTGTATCATAAACGAAAAACATGTCTGAAAATAGGCTTAAACGAAGAAAACTTCACAACAAATTATTCACAAAAAACCGATTGGTTATTTTGAATGAGGAAACATTTGAAGAACTTTTCTCTTTCAAATTGAATTTAATGAATGTTTTTGTAGCGGCGACTTCTGGTGCCATTTTATTGATAACTTTTACTACTTTTATTATTGCTTTCACTCCTTTACGTGAGTTTATTCCGGGATATTCTTCTTCTAAATTGAAAAGAGACGCAACAGAATTGGCTTTAAAGTCGGATTCATTGACCTTGGCTTTGAAAAAAAATGAAGCCTACATCAAAGCCATTCAAAAAGTATTGAACGGCGATTTAGAATATGCCAAATTCAACAAAGACTCCATTCTTGCAACAGCAAATGATACCCTCTCCAATTTGAATTTATCGGCTTCGAAAGAAGAGCTCGAATTAAGAAAACAAGTCGCAGAAGAAGAAAAAAATTCCAAATCCAACGCATCGAAAGCGAAAAAAAAATAAAACTCGTATAATGTCTTTAAAACCTTTTTTTGCTAAAATTTTTGCACGCAACATTTACCGAAAGACCCAAATTTGGGCAAATAATCCAATAGAAACACAGCAACGCGTTTTTGAGGATTTAATCCGTCAGGCGGAAAATACGAAATTTGGTATAGACCACCATTTTAACCAAATAAAAACTGTCGAAGATTTTACTAAAAATGTTCCTGTTCGGGATTATGAAGGGCTGAAATCTTACGTTGATAAAGTTGTGAAAGGCGAGGAGAACATTCTCTGGAAAGGAAAACCGCTTTATTTTGCCAAAACATCAGGGACGACTTCTGGCGCAAAATATATTCCGCTGACTAAAGAGTCGATGCCTTTTCATATCGAAGCGGCTCGAAACGCTATTCTACATTACATTCACGAAACTGGAAATGCCGATTTTGTCGATGGAAAAATGATTTTCCTGCAAGGAAGTCCAATTCTCGAAGAAAAAAACGGAGTTAAACTGGGAAGATTGTCAGGAATCGTGGCGCATTTTGTTCCAAAATATCTTCAAAAAAACCGATTGCCTTCTTGGGAAACCAATTGCATCGACGATTGGGAAACCAAAGTAAATGCTATTGTCGAAGAAACATTCGATCAAAATATGACTGTAATTTCTGGGATTCCGTCTTGGGTGCAAATGTATTTTGAAAAGCTTTCCCAAAAAGCAAATGCTCCAGTTGGTGCAATTTTTGAAAACTTCAATTTGTTTATTTATGGTGGCGTAAACTACGAACCGTATCGTGCAAAATTCGAAAACTTGATTGGAAGAAAAGTGGACAGCATCGAATTATTTCCAGCTTCGGAAGGTTTTTTTGCCTACCAAGACTCCCAAGCAGCAAAAGGAATGTTGCTATTGTTGAATTCAGGAATTTTCTACGAATTCATCAAAAGTGACGAATTTTATACCGAAAATCCAAAAAGGTACACCATAGGCGAAGTAGAATTAAATGTAAATTATGTGTTGATTATTTCAACTAACGCGGGGCTTTGGGGCTACAACATTGGAGACACCGTTCAATTCACTAGTTTGAAACCCTATCGAGTTATCGTTTCAGGAAGAATCAAGCATTATATCTCGGCTTTTGGTGAACACGTCATTGGCAAAGAAGTAGAAAGTGCTCTGCAGGAAGCTATAATTGGCACCAACATCCGCATCAACGAATTTACGGTTGCACCACAAATTACGCCAAAGGAAGGTTTGCCGTACCACGAATGGTTTATCGAATTTGAAAACGAACCTGAAAATCCAGATGCTTTTTCGGAAGCTTTGGACAATGCGATGCGCAAACAAAACATCTATTACGATGATTTGATTGTGGGCAATGTGTTGCGAAAAGTGGTGATTACCAAAGTGTCTAAAAACGGCTTTCAAGATTATATGAAATCCATTGGAAAACTGGGCGGACAAAACAAAATCCCAAGATTGAGCAACGATAGAAAAATTGTGGATTTGCTACAAAGAGGATAGAAAACTATGATAAAGAAAAGACTTTTTTTAGCATTGGTTTTGATTGCGTTCTCCGTTTCGGCGCAGATAAAAGGAGTTGTAAAAGACAGCCTTACCGGAAAACCCATTCCGTTTGTAAACATTTGGGTTCAGAATGAAAATATCGGCTCGACTTCAGAAGAAAACGGAACATTTTTTATCAATACAACCGAAAACGGCAAGAAATTAATTTTTTCTACTTTGGGATACGAAAAGAAAATCATCAAAGCTTCGGACGCTTCGATAGTGAATTTAAAACCAGCAGCTTATTTACTTAATGAAGTCGTGATTTCAAAAAGCATTGGCACCAAAACAGTTGAAATAGGCAAAGCCAAAATCGAAATGTATCAAGCATTTGACAACGGACCCAAAATTGACACCAAGTTTTTTCCTTATCTTTCTTCCTATAAAAAGACAAAATATTTAAAACAAGTTGGTATTTATACCGACAGTAAAATTGATGAGGCCGTCATCAAAATTCATTTTTACAATGTAGATTCCAATGGTTTTCCAAGCGAAGAATTATTGGATAAAGATTTTGTTGTCACCGTAAAAAAAGGAACAAGAACCAACCGATTTGATTTGGCTAAATTTAATTTAAAATTTCCAAAAAACGGCCTTTTTGTTGGCTTCGAAAAGTTGATGATAGAAAAAAATAAAGCCGAAAAATCCGTTATCGATTCAAATACGAAACTAACTCAAATCCAAAAAACATATTATCCATTTGTCTTGTACAATTATGTTGAAAGAGAATTTTTATACACTTTTTCAGGAGGAAAATGGAGTAGAAAATCCAAGGAGAACGATAGCGATTCTTCGGTAAAAATGATGATCAACGAACCAGTGATAACATTAATTTTAACTAACTAATTCATAAAAACCGTACATTTGCAGGTTACAAAAAGTAAAATAACAAAAGGAAGAAGATTGCTTCGTTCCTTCCAATTACAAAAAAGATGAAAGAAATAAAAAATATATCAAGATCTAGAGCGCAAGAATCCTCTGCGGCAATTGAAAAAATGTACATTACAATGCGCCATTTGTTTAACCGTGGTTTTTATAAACCAATGGGGGTTTCTGGCGACACTTTAAGAGAAGCTTTATTGGCTTTACGACCAGAAATTTACGGAAATATCGGAGAAGAAAAAGTAGAATTGAACGGACTTTTATACGTTATTGAGCGTCTTCCTATAGGGATTGAGGAATGTCGATTTATCAATTTAACATCGGATGAAGGCTACTCAAAATCGCATTTTCAAGCCATTGTTCCTCCAAAAAGGCGAAGAAATTGCTATCGAATTGACGAAGAACAAATGAATGTCGAAATCACACGCGGACGTTCGGATATTTATGATATTTTGACGCATTTGACCTTTATTTTTATCGAATCACATAAGATAAGAAACAGAGTTTTGCTTGATGATGCAGGCGAAGTTTCTCGCGATTGGCAAAAATTAGGTATAGCGGTTTCTCAAAAAAAGAAATTGACGCAAATCGAAAAGGAGAAAGCCGTTTCGCACGCAGCCAACATTCTAGGAAGAACTTTTATCGAAGTTTTGGAGATTTACGATGCATTTGGTTCCGAGGCTGCGCCAGATCGTTTTTTAGATGTAATTTATTGGTTAGGAAAATTAGCCATCGAAGAAGTTGTTGATGATAACAAACGAACAATCACTTTCAGTCCAATTTTAAGAGAACGTTTAGGACATCATATTCACGGCGAAATTTGGGCAACCAACATTAAGGAAGTTTTAAGAGAAAATAATCTTTTAGATCGACCAATCCATGTGATTAGTGCCAATATGCACAGTGTGATGAATTCTATTTTTGCCACGACAGTTCTGAAAACCAAGTTCAAAGATAAATCAGATTTCTTTATTTATGAAGAATTGAGCAAATCTGGAGCGCACGATGTTAGAAACAAAGTAGAAGAATTTGCTAAACAACACGGAATGATTTCGGTACTTGACCATTCAGGAACGAATATTGACGTGCAAATTTTTGACACAGCCAGAATAGATTGGAAAAAATCATCGTTTCCTAAAGCTACTATTGGAGAGCATAAACCTGTATTAATTGTGATGGATTATGCCTTTGGCGAACAAGCTTATGAAACCATAGACGAATTATTAAAACCCTACAAAAAAGACATATTTCTGAATGTTGAATCGGTTTCTATTATGGGAAAAGCCGGAATTTTGGAAGGTGATAAGGGTGATATTATGATTCCAACGGCACACATCAACGAAGGAACAGCGGACAATTATTTCTTTGAAAACGAATTAAAAGGAGCAATGTTTCAAGATGGCGGTATTCCTGTTTTTGAAGGCCCAATGGTTACAGTATTAGGCACATCTTTGCAAAATAAAGATTTATTGAAGTTTTTCCACGAATCGACTTGGGGAGTTATTGGTCTAGAAATGGAAGGTTCTTATTATCAAAAAGCCATTCAATCGGCATCCAAAATTAGAAAAAGTATTCCGCAAGATGTAAAAGTTCGATATGCGTATTACGCTTCGGATAATCCTCTGGAAACAGGAAGCACATTGGCTTCGGGCGGTTTAGGAACTACAGGTGTAAAACCCACTTATTTGATTACAATCAAAATATTGGAACAAATTTTTGATGTAAAATAAAAAGCAGATTGTTTCGTTGTTTTTAGTGATAAAAAGAATTAAAGCTATTTTATTTGAAAGAATTGTAAAAAGATTTTCTATGCACATCAATTAGTGAAAACTAAAACCGGAAGATATTCAGGCTATATTAGGCCATTTTCATACTTGATTGATTTAGTGATCATCAATGTAGCGGCTTTTTATATATTTTTCTTTCATGATAATCAATTAGTCTATTCAGTTTTTATAAGTTTCGCTTGGTTTGCTATTGCTATTTACCTTGGTTTTTATGAGGTTTATCGCTACACAAAGGTGATTTCAATCCTGAATTGTGCTTTAAAACAATTTGTTTTATTTTCTTTATTTTGCCTCGCATTAGAATTGTTTTATTCGGATTTTTATTTTCAAAAAAGAGTAGTTTTTTTCGTTTTTGTTGCGATAGCAATCATTCTTTTCTTCAAGCTTTCCATTTATTATTTTCTTAGAAAATTCAGGGTTTTATATGGAGGAAATTCAAGAAGCGTTGTTTTATTGGGAAACAATAAGAGCATTGAGCCGCTAAAAAACTTCTTTACAGAAAATCCAGATTATGGATATAGACTGTTGAAGGTTTTTAAGTTGGAAAGTCACAAAAAAGAAAGAATACAAGAATGTTTTTCTTATGTGATTTCGAGTAAAACCGATGAAATTTATTGTTCAATGTCCGATTTATCAAATAGTCAAATAAGCGCAATCATCGATTTTGCCGATAATAATTTAAAAACTTTAAAATTTATTCCAGACGAAAAAAAAATTTTTTCAAGAACGACTAAATTTGAATATTACGATTATATCCCGGTTATTTCTTTAAGAACTATTTTACAAGACGAAACACTAAATAAAACAATCAAACGGGTTTTTGATGTGTTTTTTTCTTTGTTTGTAATTATCGGATTAATGTCTTGGCTTACTCCAATTTTAGCCATAATAATAAAATTGGAATCGAAAGGTCCCTTGTTTTTTATCCAAAAACGAAATGGATTAAACTACAAGGAATTCAATTGTTATAAGTTTCGTTCTATGCTATTAAATGACAAAGCCGATATAGATTTAGCCTCTAAAAATGATGTTCGAATAACCAAAGTAGGGAAGTTTATTCGAAAAACTAGTATTGACGAATTACCTCAATTTTTTAATGTGCTATTGGGCGATATGTCGATAGTTGGGCCAAGACCCCACATGGTAAGCGTTGCCAATTTATATGCTTTGCAAGTAGATAAATTTATGGTGCGCCATTTTGTAAAGCCAGGCATTACAGGATTGGCCCAAATCAAAGGTTTTAGAGGAGAAGTTGAGACAGACGAAGATATTATCAATAGAGTGAAATACGATATTTTCTATATGGAAAATTGGTCTATTTTATTGGATGTTGAAATCATTTTAAAAACCATTTATAAAATTATAAATGGTGATGAAAAAGCGTATTGAAATCGAAAATTCTATAGTGTAATAACATTGCCAATTTCTGTTTCCGAAAATCAATTCTGTTTTGGCTTTCAGCATATCAAATCATTTATTTGAAGCGAAAAATCGAAAAACCGAAAAGTGGAAACATTTAGGCTACTTTTTGAAAATCAAATTTCTTGATGGATTCCAGTTCGTTTTTTTTATTTTCCGTTGCTGAATCTATGTCAAAATTATCTTAAAGACCCAACCAAAATTTGGCAGAATTTCCAAAATACTGGCTTAATCTCAAAGCGGTATCGGCTGTTATTCTTCGGTTTCCCTTGATGATTTCATAAATTCTAGTTTGTGGAACTTTCAAGTCTTTGCACAAACGGTAAGAAGTTATTTCTAAAGGAACGAGAAATTCCTCTAGTAAAATTTCGCCTGGATGTATGTTTTTTAGCTTTTCCATAATTTTTTGGTTTCAACAGAGACTTAACGGGTTTTTAAAAACTGTTAGGTGGGGTGTCAAATTTGACTAGATTCGTAAAAATTTGTTCGTTCTTTTTTCCAGGATCAAATTAAATTTATCACTCATTATCCAATGGATTAAAATCCGTTGCTACAATATGTCTCGTTCCTATGGAACTTTCACAAAACCTAAAAGAGCCTTGGGCTCGGAACATTTTGTAAGGCCGGACTTTAGTCCGGTTTACATCGTCAAGCTTTGAAGAGAGAGCCATAGGCTCGGTTCATTTTTTGGTTTTTGTCCTAGAATTATAACATCAGTTAATTAAAAAAGAACGAAGTTTTAAAAATTGGATCATTCAAATTTAACACCCCACCTGTTAGGTCTAATTCAATCGAAAAGAGGAAACATTATTGCTAATATTTTATCAAAAATATTATTTACTAACAACTAATGACCAACAACCAACAACTTTTTAAAAATTAATTATTTTTTAAGTTCAAAAGCAATTATTTTTGCCGAACAACTAACAACTACACAATGACAATTTTACTTTTAGGTTCTGGAGGAAGAGAACACGCTTTTGCTTGGAAAATGATTCAAAGTCCGCTTTGCGACACACTTTTTGTAGCTCCGGGAAATGCTGGAACAGCTTCGATAGCCCATAATGTTGCTATCAGTCCAACTGATTTTGATGCTGTAAAAGCATTGGTTCTTCAAGAAAAAGTAGAAATGGTAGTTGTTGGTCCCGAAGATCCATTGGTAAAAGGGATTTTTGACTTTTTTAAAAATGATGAAGATTTAAACCATATTCCAGTTATTGGTCCGTCAAAATTAGGAGCAACTCTTGAAGGAAGTAAAGAGTTTGCCAAAGAATTTTTGATGAAACACAACATTCCAACCGCGGCTTATGATAGTTTTACGGCTGAAACGGTGGATAAAGGGTGCGATTTTCTAGAAACGTTGCAACCTCCTTATGTTTTGAAAGCAGATGGATTGGCGGCAGGAAAAGGCGTTTTAATCATTCACGATTTGGCGGAAGCCAAGGAAGAATTGAGAAATATGTTGGTTGGTCAAAAATTTGGTGCAGCGAGTTCTAAAGTGGTAATCGAAGAATTCTTGGATGGAATTGAATTGAGCTGTTTCGTTTTGACCGACGGGAAGAGCTATAAAATATTGCCAACCGCCAAAGATTACAAACGCATTGGTGATGGCGACACGGGCTTGAATACAGGCGGAATGGGAGCGGTTTCTCCAGTTCCTTATGTTGATGCTGTTTTGATGGAAAAAATCGAAACACGCATCGTTAAACCAACAATCGAAGGTTTCCAAAAAGACGGAATCGAATACAAAGGATTTGTGTTTATCGGATTGATTAACGTGAACAACGAACCTATCGTGATTGAATATAATGTAAGAATGGGCGATCCAGAAACGGAAGTAGTAATTCCAAGAATGAAATCGGATTTGGTGGAATTGTTTTTGGCTGTAGCCAATGAAAAACTGGACGAATTCACACTTGAAATTGACGAAAGAAGTGCCACCACAATTGTACTTGTATCAGGCGGTTATCCAGAAGATTTCGAGAAAGGAAAAGTAATTACAGGATTGGAAACTATTGAAGATTCGATTGTTTTTCACGCAGGAACGAAACTGGATAATAGAAACATAGTTTCTAATGGCGGAAGAGTTTTGACTGTGACTTCTTATGGCGATAACTTCGAAGAGGCCATAAAAAAATCTTACCAAAACATAGACAAGCTACATTTTGATAAGATGTATTTTAGAAAAGATATCGGGAACGACCTTAAATAACTTAAAGACCTCTTACCTCTTAATTCCCTCTTCGAGAGTTAGGGGGAATTATTTCAAGAAAGAATGAGCCGTGGTATCTTGATTTTCTTCTCCTTGATCTTCGTGCAATTTCAATTGTTTACACCAATACACAATCGCTACAGCACATATTATCATAAAGCCCCAGTTAATTGTATTAGCAGCTGTCCAACTAACTAGCTCTAATTCTCTTAGAAAATTGTGTAATATGAATAAAATGTTTTCAAATAACCATTGAATTCCTTCAAAAAATGCTTTCATCTTCTTAGTTTTATTTGTTAATTGTAGTCAATCTAACTTGCCGTTGTAATTATTTTAATGAAAAAAAATTACCTAGCTCGATTCCTCTTTGTACAAGTATTATATTTACATTCGCAAAAGTATAAAATATCCTTATGATAACAAGTGTTTTTAGAAAATCTACACCAATAAATTTATTTTTGGTAGTAATTTTAATGCTGGTTTTCTTTTTTATCTCTCTTTTTCAGGATTTGTCTTGGACAAATTCGGTTGTTTCTATAGTAAAAAAAATAGGTTTATTGTTGATTTTGTTGGGCTCTATTTTTATTACAAATTTTGTTGGTAAGAAAAACGGATTGAGCAAAGACAGTAGCTACACGATACTTTTCTATTTATTGTTTTTGCTATTTTTTCCTTCTGTATTCGCTAATACGAATTTAATTTTATCTAATTTCTTTATCTTATTAGCAATTCGAAGATTGATTTCGTTGCAATCCTTAAAAGCGTCCAAAGAAAAAATATTTGATGCTTCGTTGTGGATTTTTGTTGCGTCATTATTTCATTTTTGGAGTATTCTTTATCTGGTATTGGTTTTTATCTCCATCATTTTTCACGTTGCAAGAGATTATAGAAACTGGGTTTTGCCGTTTATTGCTTTTTTTGCCGTAGCAATTATTTCGATAAGCCTCTCGTTAATTTTCAGCAAAGATATTTTAGGATACATTTCTGAAAACGCAGTTCTCAATTTCAATATTGATTATTTTACCAATACGTATCAGAATATCGCCTTTTCGATTTATTTGACAGTTGCTCTTTTTTTTGTAATTTCAATGCTTGCAACACTTTCGAGTAAACTTTTATTTCTGCATTCGTCATATAAAAAAATTATCGCTTCTTTTTTTATTGCCCTAGTAATTTTTGCAATTTCATCGAATAAAAGCAATGATGTATTGATTTATACCATTGCGCCACTGTCCATTATGGCAACGAGCCACATCGAAGTGAAGCAACTGCAACTGAAACAAGAATTGGTTTTAGGAATACTAATTCTTTGTAGTTTGTTTGCGTTTTTCTCTCAATTATAATTTGTTCCCGTAAGCCAAATCGCCAGCATCACCAAGTCCAGGAACAATATATTTTTTGTCATTCAGTTTTTCGTCTAAAGTAGCTACCCAAAGGTGACAGGAATCAGGCAAATGTTTTTCAAGATAAGCAACTCCTTCTGGAGCAGCAATGATTACGGCGATGTGAATCTCTTTTGGCAATCCTTTTTCCATCAATTTATTAAAAACAGCTACCATAGATTGTCCTGTGGCAAGCATTGGATCAATCAAAAGCAAAGTCTTATTTTCAATATTGGGAACCGCTTGATATTCGACTAAAATATCGAAAGAGTCATCGTTGTTGGGATGATGTCTGTAAGCAGAAACGAAACCATTTTCGGCATTGTCAAAATAATTCAAAAAACCCAAATGAAGCGGTAATCCAGCCCGAAGTATAGAACACAACACCAATTGATCTTCGATTTCGGTGGTTTTTTTGATGCCCAATGGCGTTTGAATTTCAATAGTTCTATACTGCAAATCTTTGCTCAACTCATAGGCCATTACTTCGCCAATGCGTTCGATATTTCTGCGAAAACGCATGCTGTCGTGTTGCACATTCACGTTCCTGATTTGACCCAAAAAATGATTCAGAATACTATTGTCTTCGGATAGATAATGAGTTTGCATAGCCAATTTTTAGATTTTAGATTGCTGATTTTAGATTTACCCACTAAACTTCTTAGTGTTTTTTACAGACTATAAAAGTATAAAAAGTATCTTTGTAATTATAAAATAAAAAGATATGTTTTCAAAATTAGCTTATTCCGTTTTCGAACAAAGTATTCGTGATTATCATCAATTTGATAATATAGATCAACCTATCAATAATCCATTCCCAAAGGAAAAATTCGAGCATTTATTATATCTTAAAAACTGGATTGACACCGTGCAATGGCATTTCGAAGATATTATTCGTGATCCCAATATTGACCCAGTCGCTGCTTTGACTTTAAAAAGAAGAATTGATGCTTCGAATCAAGAACGTACCGATATGGTAGAATATATCGATGGTTATTTTCTTCAAAAATATGCACACGTTGCTGTAAAAAATGAGGCTAAAATCAACTCAGAAAGTCCAGCTTGGGCATTTGATAGATTGTCTATTTTGGCTTTGAAAATTTATCACATGCAAGAGGAAGCCACTCGTGAAGAAGCTT
>JAYVIK010000159.1:0-4136 GCA_043770265.1 Flavobacterium sp.
AGCTTCATTAGATCGAATGACACAGCCTTTGAGATAGTAATTGTCTAGACGTAAATTGGTTTTATAAGCTGAACTAGCTCCATTTACTTTTATTTGTCCCAAATTAGTTAAGGAAACCGATCTTGGAGAATAATTTGTGGTTTTTATCCAACCTATTCCAGAGGTAAAATTGATTTGTATCCTAGGAGTGGTAGATATAAATGGTGTTGTATCCGTTAGTTCAACATAAGCACCTTCGTTTATGGCTAAACTTCCTCCCGCTCCTGAAATAGATTGAGCAGTAACATTTGCCAAAGTAATACTAAGACTTCCTGTTCCAAGATTAATTTCGCCCGAGGCATTAATTAATGCAGCTATAGCATTGATTTCCATCGGCAAATTGATGGCTAGGCCTGGGTCGATGGTACCACTAGTAGGACTGCTATTTGTAACTGAATTTTTCCAATTGCCTTCGTCAAAAAAATCGTTATTTGAAGCATTACCAGTCCACACCATATTCTGTGCATTAGAAAACAATCCAATCATCAAAAGGAAAGTTGATACTACATATTGTACTCTTGTCATACTAATTATTTTGGGTTATTAATTTTTAATTTACAACTTTTTTCGCCACCACGCTGTTGTCCTCGCCAGTAACTTTAACAATCAAAACTTGATGAGAAACTTTCAAATCTTTTAGAGTCGCTGTCATTGCTTTTATATTATTTTGCTCTGCAATCAGTCGTCCCTGAATATCGTAAACCTTGATGTTGTTGATGGCAACGATTTGTGAGTTTATAAAAATAGTTCCTTTATTTTTGTATATTCTAACATTGTTTTCATTAAATGTTGGCGCATCTACTTTCAATGTTTTTTGGTATTTCAAAGAAAACCTGCTGTTGTCATTTCCAGCTGTAGCGGTAAAATTATAAGCTCTTACTTTCAAATCAGTTTCGATTCCTGCTTTACTATCTACCAAATATATGTCTTGACCATTGGCAAAAACTCCATCAAAATGGTCTAATGCAATGGTGTATTCTCCGTCGAAATCTGTTTTAAAATTTAAAGCTACGATATCGCTAGTGTCAAATTTAGGACGCCCTTGAATGGTATATTCTTCGTTGTTGATGTTAGAGGTTAAAGCTATTGTGCTATCATTAATGTATTTGCCGTCAAAATCATCAACTCCTTGAGTAGCGACATTTACATAGCCTATCAAAGCCTGGCTAAAAACTCCTTTATCATTAGTTAAATTCAACCAAACACGATCTGGTTCGGTTGCCTGCTTGGTTTTAAAAAATTGCGTGCTGGTATTTCCTAAACGCATACTGTTATTAAAAGTCAAGGTCTGATTAAAGGTCAAAAGAGCTAGATTAGTGCCAGGTTTTGCTCTCACAAAAAAACCTTGACCTACTTGAATAGTGCCATTGGGTACTGCGCTACCAGCACCTGAAGCCGTTCCTCCGATACCATTTATCCAAGTTGCATAAGCTGAACCTCCGGCGCCATTGGTTTTTCTCCAGAAATACAAGATATTTTCAATTTTTGAAGCGTTTTCAGTAATAAATGCACTCGCATCTAAGGTTGATGGATACGGATTTCCAATCATATTATAGCCAAAATTTAAAGGAGCTTCATTTCTATAGGTCACAACTCTTGTAATAGTTCCGTTGTTGGGTACTCCCGTGAAAGTTCCATTCCACGCCGTCGCAGTGGCTGGATGTGTATTTGGCATTCGAATTAAATGGCCAGCAGCTAACCCAAAAGCTGTAGTTGTTGGACTTACAACCGCATTGTATAAGTTGGAAGTTTGGTTATAGTCATAAAAACGATTTAATGAAGTCTCAGGTGAAAAAGCTGATAAATTTTGGTTTTCAACTGGTGATGACCAAATCGAATAATCCAAACGGCGTAATGCACTGCTATTTCTGTTGATGCTAATATTTCCTGAGTTTGGAAAAAATTCTTCTCCTTGAAGTAGGTTGGAATTGTTGCTTAGACTCATCGTTCCCGCGTTGTCAATTGTACCTTCAATGGTAAGGTTTGGAGCGGTTACGGTTAAAGCACCTCCTGCTGCAATGGATAACGAGTTTATAGTTGTCGTAGCTGAAATTGTGGGTTGAAATGGCGTTCCTCCGTTGATTAAAACATTACTAAATTGACTTGGAACAGTGTTTGTTGACCAGTTGGAGGCTGTTGCCCAATTCGTACTAGTATTTCCAGTCCAAATGGGACTACTCGGAGTTCCGAAGACCTCTAACTCAAATATTCTCATTCGATCAGCAGCATTATGACCAGTTACAAAGAGTCTTACTTTAGTTGTATTAACCGGTGATATTGTCCTAAAAGTGGTTAATGGTGTCGCTGGATTATTTGCAACAGTTAAAGCAGTTGCCCAACCACCAACACCCGAGTTTAATGAAGCATCCCAAACTTCAAATCTGAAGTTTTTGACCGTATTGACATCCTCAGTAATCCGAAAGCTATCTACTAAAAAACTACCTTGCAAATCTACTTCAATCCAAGCCGGTAGTGTTGCTAATTCAACAACCCATCTTGACGTGGATGTTGTTTTATCACCATCTACAGCTTTATCGGCTCCTAAATTTGTAAGATTTGAACTAACAGTTGCAGGTTTGTTTAAAGCTATATTGGGATAACTAGATAAATCTAGACTATTGTCTGCATCTACGGTTGCTTCAGGAATTGCTGGACTTGAATTTACAGGTGTTGTATTATTAATATTTTTGTAAATGGTGCCCACTAGCGATGGAATTGTATTTGTAGGCACTCGATTTATTGAATCCCAACCTGTGGTAAAGTGGGTACCCGTATTGTAAGGAAACCAGCAATATCTTTCGATATAGTCTAAACTTTCTAAATAAGGCAAAGCTAATTCTAAGAAACCTGCATTGATGGCTTGCGAACGGGCAGGATTCGCATTAAATTCTGTTATCCAGATCGGTAAGCCATACAAATTATGCACGTTTGTCAGATACGCTTTGAAACGATTGAATACCTGAAGAGCAGTAGGATTTGTATTAACAGCAGGATTACTTCCCCAGTCATACCAGTGCACAGCTATTACATCTACTCTTATATCTTGAGCAGTTGTTTTATCATAAAATTCTTTGAGCCATCCAAAAGCGCCTTCTTCTTTACACCCTGGAGATACAATTCGCATGCCTGTTTTCATCAGGTTTTTATGATATCCCACTGCCACATCCGTTTGACATAAATTACCATATTGACCTGATTGTCCGGTACAATCATCGGCTTCGTTAAACGACATTACATAAGGAGTATTGTATCTTCCAATAAATGAAGTAATATCAGAAGGATCGTTTGCGCTAGTATGACCCCAAGCCATTGGAGCGAATTCCCAATTAAGAGTACTAGACTCATTAGGATTCCATTGATAGCGCCATGATGCATCAAGATTAGAATCAACTGGTGCATTGAAACCTTTTTTAGTAACCCAGTTCCAAGGCATAACACGGATAAATGATATCGAATTTTGTAATGTTTGTGGCAATATATTAATGACCAAATCTGCTTCTGATGCGATGTAGTTTTTACTTTTTCCTGTGCCATCATTTTCAATGGCTACAGTCAGCATAAAACCTTTTTTAAGTATAAAAGATTCTATTTTATTATTCATCAAATTGGCAATAGCAGCACCGCTATGCAGCGTATTTACTGTAATTCCAACCGGAGTTCCAACCAAATTAGCACTGTCGTACACAGTTAAAGGTGTTGTTGCAGCCAGATTTGCCCGAATTACACAGCCGTTGAGATAATAATTATCCAATCGTAAATTATTTGCATAAACAGCAGTAATGTTATTTACTTTTATCTGTCCTAAGTTACCAGCGGATACATTGCTAGGATTATAATTCGGTGTTTTTATCCATCCAATTCCGGAAGTAAAGTTGATTTGTACATTGTTAAGAAGTGGTGTAGTACCGCTCAATTCGATATAACCACCCTCATTTACTGTTACAGTTCCTCCTGATAATGAATTAGCGTTAAGGTTTGCGGAACTTATTGCAAGACTACCTGTTCCAAATTGTATTACTCCACTTGTAATTGTGGTTGCAGCACTATTGATTTGTAAATGTAAATTTATATCTGTTCCTGGGTTAATTGTATTTGCA
>JAYVIK010000160.1:0-4134 GCA_043770265.1 Flavobacterium sp.
TAACCCATCACTTTGCGAACCGCCGAATACGTGACCCGTACGTTCGGTGGTGTGAGAGGCGCACTCCGTTAGTTTCTAGCGGAGCCGTCTACTCGATTACCTGCTGTGTTGTTGTTGATTATACATTTTCTATTACGAATTTAACGATTTTCTCTTTACGTTTCTGTATCAATTCTTTCGTCCAATTTACACTTTCTGTTGTAAGTTTTTGGATTTCTCGTTGTTGTTCCAAATGATTGTAACTGCTACGTTTGTCTGCAAATGGTTTGTTTCCAACTGAACAATTATGAGATTTTGAAAGTAAAAGATAATTACCCAAACAGTTAATGTATTGATTTACAAACTCTTCATCATAATTATCGTAACCTGTTTCAGGATTTTCTGTCTGCGGTGCAATATGCTCTAATTCAGGACTTTCAATTTTGTCGAAACGAGTAGAAGTATAGCCACTTTTACCTTGTCCTTCCAAAAAGTTTTCATATTTCCAAAGTAAATATTTGGCTGTTGAATGATTAACTCCGCCTTGAATAGAATGTTCAAGTTCTTTATTATTCCAATATGCCCACCACCAATCAGCAGTAGTTTTCATCCAATCAATACGAATTACAATTGGATTAATGTCTGGATTTTCAGATTTAAATTTTTGGTAAACATCGTTTAAACGTGAAGTTATGTCTGCTCTTGTTCCAATTAGTCTATGTCTTAAAACAATTGATTCCAATTTATTACAAAGTAAGTTTATTTGGTTTTGTCCTAAACCAAATTTATATGCTTTTATAATAAATGGCATAGCAATTCCAATACCTCCGAGAGTTATAAGTGAATGAATTTCTGAATTTTCTCTTTCATCTTTTCCAAAGAAACTCGTTAAATGCTCAAAACTTACAGCAAGTGAATTTGTAAAAGATTTTATGAAAGGAATTGGATTTTGTTCTGAAAGTAATTTATTGATTTTATCAATTGCGTTTGTTTCCCAAAGTGAATTGAAATGCACGCGAAGTGTGTAAACCAATACATCATCTTCGTTAATTTTATACTCGATTGAAGAAATTGATTTGTAGATTTCTTCAAATCTGTCTTTGATTTCTTTAATTAGACTTTCTTTTTCTTCTCCACCATAAAGATGAATATTGAACATAAATTGAGCCTTTATTATTTCTAAATTTGATGGTTTTTTTCCTCTGTTATTTTGAAAAATAAACATTTGAATTGCTTCCGATTCATCTTTAACTGGATGAGTTGTGCAAGAAGCATTTTGAATTGTATCCAACATTTTTAGTAAATAAACTTCGTCTTTATTGGCTAATTGAGATACAAAAAAATCAAATGCAATTGCAATACGTTTTGCTGAAACAGTTTTCAAACCGTTTCTGTCTTTTTTTGATTGGTCAATTACACAATCTTTGAAAAATCTATCGTCATAATCAACAGTTTCAAATCGATAAGTTGAATTTCTTTTTATAATATCTTCAAAGATTTCTTGTTCAACTTCATTTAAAGGTCTAATTTCTTTAAGTCTACTAAACAAAGCTGAAAGAAAAATGACGATTGTTGTCATTCGTTGTTGACCGTCTATAACTCCAAATTTTTTATCTTCTTTATCTTCAAAAAGAAAATGACCAAAATAGTAACGTGATATTGTTGAACTTTTATTGTAGTCTTCCAAGTCTGAAAGAAATACATTTGTTTGTTTTGGTGAGTTTGCTTTTTCTAGTTCCGTTTCCCACGAGTATGCACGTTGATAACTTGGCACAAATATTCTGTTACCTGCCAACATTTGTTTTATTGTTGTTGATGCTTCCATTAATTATTTTTCAGATTGATAATAAAAAGGTGGCGAAGCCACCTTTTATATTATATGTTTTGTTTTTATGCAGATTTATAGCTAATTCGTTTACATTTTTCGTCATAAGTTTCAATTAAACTACCGTTTTTTACTGTAAATGTAGTTCCTGCCGCACCTCTTACAATTTTGCTTCCTTGGCTCATATAAGAAATTCGTTTACATTTTTCATCATAAACTTCTATGAGAGAACCGTTTATTATCACAAAAAAGTTACTCGCAATACCAACAAGGTCTTTACTTCCTTGGCTCATATAGGAAATACGCTTGCTACTTGCATCATAAACTTCTATTAAACTTCCTTTTACTCTAACATCTGAAATCATACTTTATTATGTTTTTTTGTTTTGCTTACTCTGTTCGGTTTTCGGCTTTCCCGTTTCTGCAAAGTTAAAATGTTAATACGCCAAACTGTGTCGTTGTTTTTAGCACTTTCGTTTTTTTAACATAGCAGGTAACGTTCCCGCGCTACACGCAGGCTGGGATTAAAGATGCGAAATCTTTCGGTTAAAAACAAATGCATAAAATACAAACTATTTTCAAATTAAACCAATTGCCCAGCTTGCTTGTAGCGTGTGTTGGCGGATGTTTTTATTTTTTCCGTTCACAAATATCGCTATTGTATATTCTCAATATTCGCTGACCTAACTCCGAATTTTCGCAATGTGCTGAAATAGTTGTTGTCAGTTCTATTTGTATTGGATAATTTAAGATTGTTTCAATTTTAAAAGAACTATTATATTCAGTTATTCCGCTAACTCGTAATCGTATATAATTTTTTTCAAACCCAACTTTAGTTTTTTCTTTACTAGCTTTCAAGGCAGGCCAATCAGATATTTTTCCTGTAACAGCTTTATTTTCTTTAATGTCAAATTTATTGAAGTTTCTTTTTACACTTTCTCCAATAATTTCCAACGGACTATTTAGGTCAATCACTTCGCAATTTTCTTGTTCAAAAGTATAACCGGCTTTTATTTCTTTAGAAAGAGGAGCGAGGATAATCTCGGAATGTTTTTCTGATATATAAATCGACAAACTTTTGATTATTTTTAATTTAGGTTCAGGAACTTTAAATATCAAACTTTTAAATTTCATTTCTTCTGTTAATTTGTTTAATTCTCCGATTTTCCTCAGAATATCCGCCAACGTCTTGGCACTACAGCGGGTTTGGGACTAAATTAAGCCCTATTTTCGGACTTGCCAAATCATCCCAAATACAAGACCATTTTTCCATTAAGCCTAATGCCCAAATCCGTTGTAGTGGCTGTTATGCGTCGTTTTTTTATTTTCCACCAATCAGGACTTTCCCTTTTGGTACATAATAAAGATAATCCTCTCCATATTCATTTTCCGCCTTGACTTTTGTATAATTTTTCTTTTGCAATTTTGTTAATAGTTTTTTGCAATAATTGTAATCTTCTGCGATATGATAATAACTCTCTGGAGTAAGTAATTCCTGTTCACTATATACATCATCATCAGAATGAGTTTTCCATTTAAAATCAGAGCTTAATATTTTTTGAAAATTAGAAGCACTTTTATAATTATCTGCGAGGCGAAAAAAATTTTCGTAATATTCAATTTTTTCTTTTCCAACCGCACAAATTACTTGTGATTTTGAGAGTCGAGGTTCAAATAGAAAAATTTTTAGAAAATATGGTTGATTCAATTTATCAAGTTCAATTTTCCAATTATTATATATTTCCTGCAAACCTAATATAATGTGCTTTCTCGTTTTTGTTTGCGGTTCTGCTATATTGCTATTAGTAATTGAAATATTAAAATAAGGGTGAAATGAGACATTGACATAACAATATTTGTTTGCCAAAAAGTCAATCATATTTAAGGTCTTATTTTTCTCAATCCAACTTTGAATTTTCTTCTGAATTTTTTTGTGACCTCTTATTTTCTTTGTTCTATTCATTTGTTTCTGTCCGCTAAAATGACGCATAACGTTCCCACGATAGGGGCTGTTTGCCTATGCGGTTAGTAGATTCGGCAAATAGCACTTATCGTGTGTTGTGCGATGGTGCTTTTAAATACTAACAATTAAATTATAAAAAAATGGAATATAAAATAAATAAAGGAGATAGGTTTTTATGTTTAGAAAACTATGTTATGGATGATGATAGGGTTGCTTACACTAAAGGGTTGGTTTATTTATCTGAATTAGACAATAGAATTACAGACGATGAATTTGACGTTATGCACGAAATGAACGGACAAGATGATTTCTTTGAGTATTTTAAATTAGTCGTTTCTGATTCGGTTTCGTAGCATCTCGCACAACG
>JAYVIK010000161.1:0-11973 GCA_043770265.1 Flavobacterium sp.
AGTAAAAGCACTTTTTTTATTCATAGTCTTTGATTTGCTTCAAAGCTAACAATAATAAGGCTTTGAGACGTTTTGACCATTAATTTTGTCCATTACGCCCAAAAAGAATAAATTATACTTCATAACCTAACAATTTAATGTCAATTTTAAAATTGAAATTTAAAAAAATAGTACTAAATTTAAACCTACAAAAAAAGTATTCTGATTATGCCATTATGAATGGATAATAAACGGTCTTTTAAATGGTTTTTATCTCCGTTAATCAAAGCTTAAATTTCTAAATCAATGACATTAGAACAAAAAATTGGTCAATTCTTTTTTCCAGCGGTTTTCATCAACGACACTGAAGAAAATTTTCAAGAAACAGAACGTTTAATCAAGGAACACAACATTGGCGGATTGACATTTTTTCACAGCCGAGCGAGTGCTGCCACAAATTATGAGTCAAAAAAAGTAGTGGAACACAACGATACTAGTTTCGAACGCTTAAAAGAACTCGTTGTCCGTTTCCAAAAATGTGCCACCACTCCATTATTGATGAGCATTGACGCCGAATGGGGATTAGCGATGCGGGTCGAAAATACACCACAATACCCATACTCCATTTCGCTTGGCGCTTTGCCAGAACGATACGAATATTTGGCTTATGAAGTTGGTAAACGAACAGGTTTGGATTTGAAAGCAGCGGGAATTCATTACAATTTAGCTCCTTTGGCAGATATTAATAATAATCCCAACAATCCTGTAATTGGCTATCGCTCCTTTGGTCAAGACAAAGAAAGAGTTTCAAATTTTGCCTCAGAATATTTACGTGGATTAAACGAAGTTGGCGTTTTAGGCTGCTTAAAACATTTTCCCGGACACGGCAATACCAGTGTAGATTCGCATTTGGATTTACCTGTTTTAGAGGAAACCCTGAAGGAATTGATGGAAAATGAATTGGTTCCTTTCATCAAAGGAATTGAAAATAATGTCGATTCAATTATGATTGGGCATCTCGCCGTTCCTGCTTTAAATGATAAAAAAAACACCTCGGCAACCTTGTCTAAAAATGTGATTGAAAACCTTTTAAGAAAACAATTAGGCTATAATGGTTTGGTCATTTCCGATGCTTTGAATATGCACAGCGTTTCAAAATTATACGATAAAAAAGGCCAACTCGAATGGGAGGCTTTCAATGCAGGAAATGATGTGTTGTGTTTTGCCGAAAATGTAACTGAAGGAATTCAGGAAATCATGAAAAATGCAACACCAGAACGTATTGAAGAGAGTTTCAACCGATTAATGAAATGCAAGCAAAAGGTTGGGATTCTAGACGGAAATTTTGCTCCAGAAGGCGTATTTGATTTTGAATCAACATCGATTCTAAATCGCTTAATTGCTGATAAAAGCACAACAAAAATAAAAGACAATAACAGTAGTTTGCATTTATTCGAGGCGAAAAATAACGGTAAATTAGCCAAATTAAGTATTTATAAAGACACCCATACCATCTTTTTTAAATCATTGAATATTGTACTTCCTTCTCCAATATTTGCTCTTGAAAATGGAGATGAAGAAGACCTTCAACAAATGAAAGAAAATTTGAGAAGTTTTGACACCATTTTAGTTGCTCTTTTTGTACCCAAAGCAAAACCTTTGAATAAATTTGAAATGGAAGATTCAGTATTGACTTTCTTAGGAGAATTATTTTCTGATAAGAAATGCGTTCTTTATGTTTTTGGTAATCCTTATGCTCTGCAATTGATTCCAAACTTAAAATCAACCACTGGAATTATCCAAGTATATCAAGATTTTAGGGAGTTTCAAGAAAGTGCCGCACGCCAATTGCTGAGAAATTCGAAGTGTCGAGGAAGTTTACCTGTTGTTATAAACGGTTTTTAAATAAGGATTTACTATAGCATATTAAAACGTAATAAGTATTAGCTATCATAATATAAAAATTTATAATTACTATTGATATTCACAGCTTGTCTTTTGAATTACCTTTGTCAAAGAAAAAATTAATAACAACTTTAAAACATAAAAAAATGTCATTAGTAGGAAAAAAATTCCCGAACATCACGGTTGACGCCATTTCAGAAATGGGAGACAATTTAAGAATCAATATACTTGAAGAAGCTACAGAAAACAATCAAAAAGTATTATTATTTTGGTATCCAAAGGATTTTACTTTCGTATGTCCAACAGAATTGCACGCTTTTCAAGCTGCTTTAGAAGAATTCAAAAAAAGAAATACTATTGTAATTGGAGCTTCTTGCGATACCAATGAAGTGCATTTTGCTTGGTTAAACACTCCTAAAAACAATGGTGGAATCGAAGGAGTAACTTACCCAATTCTTGCCGACACTACTAGAAATTTAGCTGCTGAATTAGGAATTTTAGACATCGAAATGGAATATGACGAAGCTTTTGACGGTGAATTACTAGTAGGTTCAAATGTAACTTACAGAGCTACTTATTTGATTGACGAAGACGGTAAAATTTTCCACGAAAGTGTAAACGATATGCCATTGGGTCGTAATGTAAACGAATATTTACGTTTGGTAGATGCTTATACACACGTTCAAACTAAAGGGGAAGTTTGTCCAGCCAACTGGGAAGAAGGAAAAGATGCAATGAACGCAGACAGAAAAAGTACTGCTGCTTATTTAGGATCCCACTAACATTCAATAGCAATAACAATGGCAATTTCAATATTCAAATTGAGATTGCCATTGAATTTTGAAATTGTAATTTAAATTTAAAAATTATGTTAATCGAATTAAACGAAGATACATTACAAGATTTAGTTTCAAAAAACGAAAAAGTAATCGTTCAGTTTTCGGCCTCTTGGTGTGGAAATTGTCGCATAATGAAACCAAAATTCAAAAAATTGGCTTCAGAAAACGAAAATATTACTTTTGTTTTGGTTGATGCTGAAAATTCTCCAGAATCTAGGAAATTGGCCAACGTAAGTAACTTACCTACTTTTGCCACTTTTGTAAACGGAAAATTGACTAATGAAACCCAAACCAACAAAGCCGAAGTTTTGGCCGAATTGGTAAACGAAATTATTTAAAAGTTTATAGTTTTTGGTTTAGTGTTTATTGTTGAAAAACTATAAACCACAAACTATAAACAACAAACCATAAACAATAAACAATAAACAACTAAAATGAAACTACCTATAATCAAACATTTATCTCAATTTATTGAAGAAAATGACCAAGATTACTTAGTTGAAGCTATTGAAGTTTTAGAAGCGTTGACCGAAGTTTCTTCCTTGAAAGATGAAGAATTAGACGTTATTGGTGAATTAATTTCGAATATGTACGGCGCGCTCGAGGTGCACAAAATGACAAAGGACGGAATGGACAAAAAAGAAGCTTTGAATACTTTTATGAAGCGAGTTTTAGGTTCCATTGATAAGTAAAGTTTTAATTTCTCCCTCCTTTTTGAACTATCAGTAAAAATTCACATTATTTAAAACGCTTTCCATAACGAGAGCGTTTTTTTTATATAAATTAGCAAATCATAAATTCAAAATCGTAAATCGTAAATAAATTTTCATACTTTTGAACCTCATTAAATAACATACATTATGGCTTCTATTACATTAGGTGGAAATCCAATCCACACTTCAGGAGAATTACCGAAAGTTGGCACAAAACTAGCTGATTTTAAATTAGTGAAAAACGACCTTTCAATGGCAACTTTGAGCGATTTTGCAGGTACAAACTTAGTTCTGAATATTTTTCCAAGTATCGATACTGGGACTTGTGCAACATCTGTAAGAACTTTTAATGCTACTGCTGCTCAATTAGAAAACACAAAAGTATTGTGTATTTCTAGAGATTTACCTTTTGCTCAAAAACGTTTTTGTGGTGCTGAAGGAATCGAAAACGTGGTTAATTTATCTGATTTTAAAGACGGAAGTTTTGGTAAAACCAATGGTTTAGAAATCACAGATGGTGTTTTAGCAGGTTTGCATTCTAGATGTATAATAGTAGTTGATGCAAGTGGATCTGTACTTTACACTGAACAAGTTTCAGAAATTGCTCACGAACCTAATTATGAAGCTGCCTTAGCGGCTCTTTAATTTCGAATGAAATTTCAGAAAGACAATTCTTTCTTTAGCGGAAGATTAAAAAGCGTTTCATTTGCTGTGAAAGGTGCTGTAAAATTAATTACAACCGAACACAGTATAATGGTTCAGTTTTTTCTTGGTATACTAATGACAATTATTGGTTTTTTAATGCATATTACAACAACGGAATGGCTTTTTCAAACATTAGCAATTGGTTTAGTAATGAGTGTTGAAGGAATTAACACAGCTGTAGAAAAAATAGCCGATTTTATTCATCCCGATTTTCATGAGAGAATTGGATTTATCAAAGATATTGCAGCTGGTGCGGTTTTCTTTGCAGCACTTACAGCTGTAGCCATTGGATTAATCATTTATGTACCCAAATTTTTATAATACAAATCGATTATTTGTGAAAAGTTATAATCACATAGAAAATTAATCTTTTTTACAAAGTAAAGAAGGACTCAGTTGCTTATCATAGATTTGCTTCGTCAGTTCGTCTTGATAATTATCGGGATTCGGGTCATAGCTATGAGTAAATAAAATACCTTTCAAAACCTTTTTTAATCACATTTATAAAAATCTATGTGGTTAAAAAATTTTAACTTAAATCCAGTTTATAGAAAAAAGTTTAATCAAGAATGGCAAAAACAACAAAAGCAATTACTACAGAAAAGAAATCAGATTCCAATGCTGTAGCAAAAAAATCATGGACTTTCACAAAACAACACAAAATTGTTTTGGGTTCGTTATTGGTATTATTTTCTATTGCTTTATTGCTAGCGTTTATTTCCTTTTATATTTATGGTCAAGCCGATCAAAGTGCTGTCAATCAATTATCGGATAGAAAGGAAACGGTTCAGAATTGGTTGGGGAAATTTGGTGCTTTCTTGGCTGATTTAATAGTTTACAAAGGTTTTGGAATAGCCTCCTTTATCTTTGTTCGATTATTTTTCTTGACAGGAATTTTTTTAGTGCTTGATATTTCTTTAAATAAGCTCAAAAGAATTTGGTTTTGGGATTTATTTGTAATCATAATTCTATCGGTTTTGTTTGGTTTTTTTGCTACTTCCCTACCCGAATTGGGCGGAATTATTGGTTATGAATTGAATTTATTCTCTCAGGATTACATTGGCAAAACAGGTACTTTATTAGTTTTAATTTTTGGGCTTATCATTTATCTTATTTTTAAAATTAAAGTATCGCCAGAAAAGATAAAATCTTTTTTCGAAAGCACCAAAAAAGAAATAAAAAGTGATTTGAATTCGAATCCTTCAACAATAGATTCTAGTACATATAATCTTGAAGAATATGCCGTTGAAGAAAACGATGATGACGAAGAGCTTGAAGGAATTCATTTGAAAACTGTAGGTTCTCAATTTGAACTCAACAAGGAAGCTATGAAACCAACTATTAGTAATCCTTCGGAGATAGCATTAAAACCGCTGCCAAAAGTTACTCCTCCTCCTTACAGTGGTAGTCTGGAAATAATTAAAACGGAAGACGATCATTTTGTGATTGAAAAAGCACCCGAGGAAGATATTATAGAAGAGAATTTGGCTTCAAGATTGGTTGCTGATTTTGGATTATTTGACCCAACTTTGGATTTATCCAATTACAAATATCCAACGATTGACTTATTAAAGGAATATTCTACAGGCGGAATAACTATTAATCAGGAAGAATTAGAAGAAAATAAAAATAGAATTGTAGAAACACTTCGCAATTACAAAATAGAAATTGCACAGATCAAAGCCACCGTTGGACCATCGGTCACATTATATGAAATCGTGCCAGAAGCAGGAATCCGTATTTCAAAAATCAAAAGTTTAGAAGACGATATTGCCTTGTCACTTTCGGCATTGGGAATTCGTATTATTGCTCCAATTCCCGGAAAAGGAACTATCGGGATTGAGGTTCCCAACAAGAATCCAACTATGGTTTCGATGAAAAGTGTGATTGGTTCAGCCAAATTTCAAGAAGCCGAAATGGAATTGCCTCTTGCTTTGGGAAAAACTATTTCGAATGAAACTTTTGTAGTTGATTTGGCAAAAATGCCCCATTTATTGATGGCTGGAGCAACTGGACAAGGAAAATCAGTTGGTTTGAATGCCGTAATCACATCGTTATTATACAAAAAGCATCCTGCCGAAATCAAGTTTGTTTTGGTTGATCCTAAGAAAGTAGAATTAACACTTTTCAACAAAATTGAAAGACATTATTTAGCTAAACTTCCTGATACTGACGACGCTATTATTACCGATAATGCCAAGGTAGTGAATACTTTGAACTCACTTTGTATTGAAATGGATAATCGTTATTCTTTATTGAAAGATGCGATGGTGAGAAACATCAAGGAATACAATGATAAATTTAAATCGAGAAAATTAAATCCTGAAAACGGCCACCGATTTTTACCTTATATTATATTAGTTGTCGATGAGTTTGCCGACTTGATTATGACTGCTGGAAAAGAAGTTGAAGTTCCTATTGCGAGATTGGCACAATTGGCCAGAGCCATTGGAATTCACTTAATTATTGCCACACAACGGCCGTCGGTAAATGTAATTACAGGATTAATCAAAGCCAATTTCCCTGCTAGAATCGCCTTTAGAGTATCTTCAAAAATTGATTCCAGAACTATTTTAGACAATCAAGGAGCGGACCAATTGATAGGACGTGGCGATATGCTTTATACAAACGGTAATGATGTAGTCCGAGTGCAATGTGCTTTCGTTGACACACCCGAAGTAGAAAAAATTGTAGATTTTATAGGTTCTCAAAAAGCATATCCAACTGCTTATTTACTTCCAGAGTTCGTTGGAGAAGAAAGTGGCATTAATCTTGATATGGATATTTCCGAAAGAGATACTTTATTTAGAGAAGCTGCCGAAATAATTGTGATGGCGCAACAAGGTTCAGCCTCTTTACTACAAAGAAAATTAAAATTAGGCTACAACAGAGCTGGACGATTGATTGATCAATTGGAAGCCGCTGGAATTGTAGGAGCGTTTGAAGGTAGTAAGGCTCGAAGTGTAAACATTCTCGATATGAGTGCTCTTGAACAATTTTTCAATAATGAACAAAATTAAATGATAATGAAATCGAAGATTATTTCATCCGTTCGCCTTTTAGGCTCGGGTCACGAATTCCAAACAAAAAACATTTTAAGTGTGAGTAAAAAGGTTTTATTAATTACCACACTACTTCTACTAAATTTTTCTATTAAAGCGCAGGACAACAAAGCAAAAGACCTATTGAACAAAGTTACTTCAATAGTAAAAAGCTACGACAATATTGTTATTGATTTTAAATACAGTTTGAATAATACCAATGAAAATATTCATCAAGACAGCAAAGGAAATGTGACGATGAAAGGAAATCAATACCTTTTGAATTTTATGGGAGTCACCAAAATATACGATGGTAAGAAAAACTTCACTATAGTTCCTGAAGATGAAGAGGTTACTATTTCTTCAGTTAATGAAAAAGACGACAGCGCGATCACTCCATCAAAGATGCTCACTTTTTTTAATTCGGGTTATAAATGCACTATGGATAAATTGGAAGATATCAAAGGCAGAAAAATTCAATATGTAAAATTGGTTCCAACGAATGCAAAAGACCAAAGAAAAGAAATATTATTGGGCATTGATGTCCAAACCAAACACATCTATAATTTGATTGAAACAGGCAAAAAAGGAACAAAAACTATATTGACTGTAAATTCTTTTAAAACCAACCAACCTTTGTCGAAAAATCAATTTACCTTTGTTGCGAGTAAATACCCAAATTACTACATCAATAAATTAGATTAATTATAGGTGAAAATTCTCGACAAATACTTACTAAAGACTTTTCTAAGTACCTTTTTCACGGTATTTATAATTCTGTTTTTTATATTTATCCTTCAATCGGTTTGGTTATTTATTGCTGAATTAGCGGGCAAAGATTTGGATTTACCAATGGTTCTCAAGTTTTTATTATTTGCGATGCCGAGAATAATCCCGCTAGTGTTGCCGCTATCGGTTTTGTTGGCTTCTATAATGACTTTTGGAAATTTGGCTGAAAACTATGAATTCGCAGCTATGAAATCGGCTGGGATTTCACTTCAAAGAGCCATGAAAGGGTTGATAGTCTTTATTTCTATATTGAGTATCGTGGCTTTTTCTTTTGCCAATAATGTTATCCCTTATGCCGAATATAAGTTTATCAATTTCCGCAGAAACATTGCCCAATTAAAACCTGCTTTAGCAATAGCCGAAGGTCAGTTTAGTGATGTTGGCTTGTATTCTATAAAGGTAAATAAGAAATCTGGAGTCAATGGAAATACTTTGACTGGTATTACAATTCATAAAAAATCGGCATTAGGTGAAGGAAATAAAACTGTTATCAAGGCCAAAAACGGTTTATTGATTAGTAGCGAGCAATCCAATACCCTTCAAATGGTGTTGAACGATGGATATTATTATGAAGATGTCATTCCCAAAAATTATGAAGATCGCACCAAATTTCCTTTTGCAAAAAGTTCCTTTAAGAAATACAATATCAATATCGATTTATCTAAATTGAATAATGTTAATGTTGATGATGCGAGTATATCCAACACCAATACCATGCTCAATATAAGCGAACTTAACTACACTTTAGATTCTTTGTACAAAAATAGGAACGCGGATATTATATCTTTTTCAGAAAACATAAATCAGCGTATCGGAATTCAAAGAAGTTTTAATCCTGTTTTACCAATAAAAAAAACTAAGATATTATCAGATACTTTATTGCATAAATATTCTAATAAAAAAAAATTAGTAGTCTTAAATTATGCTAGTAGCAATATAGAAAACAATTTGCTTTCGATTACTGGAACCAAAACCGAATTAGAATTCAAACAAAAAAACATTAATGGTCACATTTTAGCCTTCTACGATAAATTCGTAATTACTTATGCCTGTTTTTTAATGTTTTTTATAGGGGCTCCCTTGGGTGCTATTATTCGAAAAGGTGGTTTAGGTTTACCCATTGTATTTGCTGTATTAATATTTATTACCTTCCATTTTATTAATACTTTTGGCAAACGAATCTCGCAAGAAAACGGGTTATCACCCTTATTAGGAGCTTGGATGTCTTCATTAATTTTGACACCTTTGGCTATATTACTAACCTATCGCGCGACAAATGACATTGGATTGATTAATATGGATGTTGTATTGGCCCCATTTCAAAAGATATTTCAAAAAATATTTCCTCCGCCAAAATAATTATATTTCAATATTTAACATTTTAAACGTTGTTTTAAATATTTTCCCAATAATCAATTATTGTAATTGATTCCAAATTTACTTCATAATTTCTAAAAAATTAAAAACCAAATATGGTAACTACCAAAATTAAACTCAATACCATTGAGGAAGCCATTGAAGACATTCGCCAAGGAAAAATAATAATTGTTGTAGATGATGAAGGTCGTGAAAACGAGGGAGATTTTCTTGCCGCTGCTGAAAAGGTAACTCCCGAAATGATTAATTTTATGGCTACTCACGGTCGCGGATTGATTTGTGCTCCACTAACCGAAAACAGATGCAAAGAGTTGGGATTGATGGCTATGGTTAGCAATAACACCGATCCAATGGAGACTGCTTTTACCGTCTCGGTAGATTTGAGAGGCAATGGTGTTACCACAGGTATTTCGGCAGCCGATAGAGCCAAAACTATTTTGTCCTTGGTTGACCCCAATATCAAACCTCATGAATTAGCTCGCCCTGGACATATATTCCCTTTGATCGCCAAGCAAGGAGGTGTTTTGAGACGAACTGGACACACAGAAGCCGCCATTGATTTTGCTCGATTAGCAGGCTTTAAACCCGCTGGTGTGATTGTGGAAATTATGAATGAGGATGGAACAATGGCTCGTTTACCAGAATTAGTTAAAGTAGCCAAGAAATTCAATTTGAAATTGGTTTCAATTGAAGATTTGGTGGCTTATAGAATGCAACATGACAGTTTAATCATCAAGAAAGAAGACTTTGAGATTGAAACTCGTTTTGGCACTTTCAGACTCAGAGCGTACTTACAAACTACCAATAACCGAGTACACGTGGCGTTGACTAAAGGGACATGGAACATTGGCGAACCCGTTTTGACTCGTATTAATGCCACCCTAATCAATAATGATATTTTAGGTACTTTGACCAATGATGCTAATAAAAAGTTATGTGATCTTTTCGAACTGATTAATGCGGACGGCAAAGGGGCAGTATTATTTATCAATCAGGAATCGCAATCGGGAGATTTATTGAACCGAATTGTCGAATTGAAAGAACTACAATCCAAAGGAGTCTTTAAAGCGCCTCAAATTAAGATGGACAATCGGGATTTTGGTATTGGTGCTCAAATTTTACACGATATTGACATTTGTAAGATTCGATTGTTATCGAATACAGAGCAAACAAAGCGCGTGGGAATGATTGGATATGGTTTAGAAATTGAGGAATACGTACCTTATTGACCTTGAATTCTGTTTGTTTTTAGCTTTTACTTTTGATTAACATCAAGTAAATGAAAGGATTAAAATTAAGTTATAAAACTATTTATATTTTTATAAAAATAGTTTTTGTAAAACAAAAAAAGGTTCCTATATTTGCAACCGCATTGAGAAATCGAATGCGCTTTATTGGAGAAATGGCAGAGCGGTCGAATGCGGCAGTCTTGAAAACTGTTGACTGTCACAGGTCCGGGGGTTCGAATCCCTCTTTCTCCGCTTAATTAAAACCCTAACCGCTGTTAATCAGTAAGTTAGGGTTTTTTATTTTAATATTTTCCCAGCATCTTCCCAACAATCAAATTAAAATTTGTTTACAATAGAATACAATCCTTTTAAGCTGTTTTTAGCTTGTAAATTCCACTCTTGATACATTGCAAGCATTTCACAGAATACATCGTTATACGGCTTTGCATAGCCTTCTTTTATCATAATTTCGTTTAATATCCTACCATCATTTAAAATTAAATAACCTAAATGCCTTCCGTATTTATCTACTAAATTATTTTCTTCCTGTACTAATGCGCAAACCTCTCCCAAATTAACTTGATCCTTTAAGAAATTAAAAGATAAAAAACCTAATTTGATTAGCAAAGCAGCTGGAATTTGCAACTCTTTTTCATCCTTTTTTATCTTATTACAATAGTTTATCTCCGGTGCATCTATTCCATATAATCTCACTTCAAATTCCTTTTTAGAAATAATATCTTTTAAAATAATACCATCACCATCAACAAATTTTACTATTTCTAGAAGGTTTTTTTGCCTTGTCATTTCTTTAGCACCAAATTGCATCATATTGCGTTTTTTATGTTGTTGTATATCAGCGTTTTATGGCGTAAACTTACAATAAATTTTTAATAATAAAAACAATTAAAACGTAAGCTTATGGCTAGACAGAAAGGACATATAAAATATGTCGGGACGTTAGGTGAAGTTCGTCACTTCAAAATTAAAGGTAACGAAGGTTATTTTGCAGGTCTAAAAGGTGGACCAACTGCGGAACAAGTAAAAACTGCACCTGGTTTTATTCGTACTCGTGAGAATATGTCCGAATTTGCGGCTTGTGCCAATGCGGGGAAATCTGTTAGGATTGGATTATCATCATTGATGAAACAAATGTCAGATAGTCAATTTACAGGTCGCTTAACTGCGATTATGAAAAAAATTAATATTGAAGACGGGTCTGAAGCAAGAGGGCAAAGATCTGTTTTGGTTTCGCAACAACCGCAATATTTAAAAGGTTTAGATTTCAATCGTAACATCTCGTTTAATGGTGTTTTCAGAACCCCATTTACATTAACCGCTACGGTTGACAGAAACGAGAGTACATTAAGCGTTCCGGCTTTTAATCCTCTTAATT
>JAYVIK010000162.1:0-33190 GCA_043770265.1 Flavobacterium sp.
TTCATCCATTTTAGCCAACCAACTTTCCTTGTCCGAAAAGTCGATATAGGCTTCATCAATAACAATCAAACCTTTAAAATTTTCTAGTAATTTCAACACATTTTCTTCCGAAAATGAATTCCCTGTTGGGTTATTTGGCGAACATAAAAAGATGATTTTGGTGTTTTCGTCAACTGTTTCTAAAATCTTTTCTACTTGTGGTTGAAATTCATTTGATAATAAAACTTCCCTGTTTTCAATATCATTTAAATTTGCCAAAACACCATACATTCCGTAGGTTGGTGGCAAAGTAATTACGTTGTCTATTTTTGGTTCACAAAAAGCCCTGAAAATTAAATCCAATACTTCGTCGCTTCCGTTGCCCAATAAAATTTGATTTGTATTGATATTTTTTAGTGCTGACAAAGCCTTTTTCACATTGCTTTGTTGTGGATCAGGATACCGATTCACACCATTTTCGAATGGATTTTCATTGGCATCCAAAAAAATCATATTGGCTGTATCAAAATCTTCAAATTCGTCACGTGCTGATGAATAAGGCTTCATCAACTTGACGTTTTCACGGACTAAATTATTTATGTTGAAATTCATTTTTATTAGTTTTTACTCCTGCAAGGTTTTCACAACCTTGTCGGTGTCGTTATTATAAATACCTACAAGGTTTTAGAAACCTTGCAGGATGCTAATCTCAAAGTAACTGCATTTTTGTGTGCCTGCAATCCTTCGGCTTCGGCCATAATTTCTATCGCTTTGCCAATGTTTTGAATTCCCTTTTCAGAAATTTTTTGAAACGTCATTGATTTGGTAAAACTATCTAAATTAACTCCGCTGTAATTCTTGGCATAACCATTAGTTGGCAATGTATGATTGGTTCCAGAAGCATAATCTCCGGCACTTTCCGGCGTGTAATTCCCAATAAAAACGGAACCAGCATTTCCAATATTATTTACATAAAAATCTTCGTCTTTGGTGCAAATTATAAAGTGTTCCGGGCCGTATTCGTCGATTAATTCTAAAGCAGTTTTGTCATTCTCTACAAAAATCAGCTTCGAATTAGCAATAGCTTTTTCGGCAATGGCTTTTCTTGGCAAGACTCCCAATTGTAATAGAATTTCATTTTCCACTTCATCAATCAATTTTTTTGAAGTTGAGACCAAAATCACCTGACTATCCGTTCCGTGTTCTGCTTGAGATAATAAATCTGAAGCGATAAAAGCGGGAACAGCCGAATCATCAGCAACAATTAACAATTCAGAAGGACCGGCCGGCATATCGATTGCCACGCCAAATTGGGTTGCCAATTGTTTTGCCACAGTTACAAACTGATTGCCTGGACCAAAAATTTTATACACTTTTGGAATTGATTTTGTGCCAAAAGTCATTCCTGCAATCGCTTGGATTCCACCAACTTTCAAGATTTTGGTAACCCCGCATAAATTAGCAGTATATAAAATAGCTGGATTGATATTTCCTTTTTTATCCGGTGGCGAACACAAAACAATTTCGTTACATCCCGCAATTGTAGCTGGAACAGCAAGCATTAAAACTGTTGAGAATAATGGCGCTGTTCCTCCAGGAATGTATAAACCAACCTTTTGGATGGGTCTTTTTTCTTGCCAACAATAAACACCTTCGGTAGTTTCTACTTCAATTCTAGCGGTTTTTTGAGCCGAATGAAATTTTTCGATATTCGATTTTGCCAATTGAATGGCAGTTTTCAAATCTTCGGGAATTGTCGCAATCGCTTGATCTATTTCTGATGGTGAAACTTCTATGTTTTCGAATTGAACACCGTCAAACAGTGAAGTGTATTTGGCAACAGCCTCATCCCCTTTTTTTTGAACTTCCTTGAAAATTTCTTTCACTGTCACTTCAATGTCGTCAATGGTCTTTGTTGGTCTTTTTAAAATTTCTGACCAAGTTTCGGGTTTTGGATTGAATATTTTATTCATTTTTTTAGTTAAAAGTTAAGTGTTATGGGTTAGGTGTCAAAAGTTATTCGGTAAGACGCATAACTTTTAACTTTTAAACTCATAACTTTTTACAGAACCATTTTTTCGATTGGACAAACCAAAATTCCTTCGGCTCCAGCTTCCTTCAATTGGTCGATAACATCCCAAAAAGTATCTTTATCGATTACGGAATGAACACTACTCCAACCTTCTTCTGCCAATGGCATAACGGTAAGACTTTTCAAAACTGGTAATATTTTACCAATAGCTTCAATTTTATCATTAGGAACGTTCATCAAAATATATTTTGATTTTCGCGCTCTTAGTACCGATTCAATTCGGAATTTTAGGGTGTCAATTATTTTTTGAGATTCTGGGCTCACTTTTGGAGAAACTGCTAGGACCGCTTCGCTTTTGAAAATTACTTCAACCTCTTTTAAATTGTTTTTGAAAAGTGTACTTCCGCTAGAAACTATATCTACAATTGCATCGGCAAGACCGATGTTTGGAGCGATTTCTACCGATCCTGAGATTTGATGAAGATCGACTGTTACTCCTTTAGAATTAAAAAAATCAAGTACCGTGTTAGGATATGAAGTCGCAATCCGCATTCCTTGTAAATCCTTAACTGAATTGTATTCGAATGCTTTTGGAACAGCGATAGAAACTTTGCATTTAGAAAATCCTAATTTTTGAATTACTTCGATATTTTTTCCTTTTTCGACCAATAGATTATCACCAACGATAGCGATATCTACAACTCCGTCAATTAAATACTGAGGAATGTCTGAATTTCGTAAATACAAAACCTCTAAAGGAAAGTTAGATGCTTCGGCTTTTAATTGGTCTATTCCGTTGTCGATTGAGATTCCTGCATCTTTTAAGATTTGGATACTGTCTTCGTTTAGACGTCCTGATTTTTGAATGGCAATTTTTAAAGTACTCATTTGTAAGTTTGTTGTTTTTCCCACCCCAACCCTCCCCGAAGGGGAGGGAGTCGTGTCCTGCTCAGTTTGGTGGATTTTTGTTTATAGTTTGTTTTTTATAATTTTGTTTGAGTACACAGATTTTAAATAAAAAACCCGTTTGATGTACTCAAACGGGTTTTAGAATATGATTTATACATCCATATAATTAACACATCGCTTGAGAGCAATACTGAAAATGATGGTGATGTAATTGAATTGATAACATAAAATTTTATTTAGTAATCTTTTTTAATTTGATGCAAAGATATGAAAAAATATGTTTACAAAACAATTTTTTATTTAACGTAAAACAAAAAAATGTTAAAAACCACCTGCAGATTTTAAAAAAATTACAGATGGTTTTAAATTTAAAACTGTGAATTAGTATTATGCTTCAACAGCAACTGCTTCTAATGAAGGTCCGGAAGCAACTAAACGTTTTCCTTCTTCATTACCTGTATATTGCTCAAAATATTTGATGTAACGAGCAGACAAATCTTTAGCTTTCTCATCCCATTCTGCTTTGTCAGCATAAGTGTCTCTTGGATCTAGGATTCCTTCGCTTACATTTGGTAAAGCAGTTGGGAAAGTTAAATTCAAGAAAGGAATAGTTTTAGTTTCGGCTTTATTAATATCTCCATTAATGATGGCATCAATGATGGCTCTTGTGTTTTTCAAAGAGATTCTTTTTCCTGTACCGTTCCATCCTGTGTTTACAAGATAAGCTGTTGCTTTGTGTTCTTTCATTTTTCCAATCAAAGTTTTTGAATATTGAGTTGGGTGTAATGTTAAGAAGGCTTCGCCAAAAGCTGGAGAGAAAGAAGGCTCTGGAGCAGTTATTCCTCTTTCGGTACCTGCTAATTTAGAGGTATATCCACAAAGGAAGTGGTATGCCGCTTGATCATCAGTAAGAATAGAAACCGGAGGCAAAACCCCAAAGGCATCAGCAGAAAGATAGATAATTTTGCTAGCATGTCCTGCTTTTGAAGGCAAAACAATTTTGCTAATATGGTAAATTGGGTAAGAAACTCTTGAGTTTTCGGTGATAGAATGATCGTAATAATCAATTTCTCCGTATTCATCAACGATAACATTTTCTAGTAAAGCATCTCTTTTGATAGCTCTCCAGATGTCTGGTTCGTTGTTTTCGCTAAGGTCAATTACTTTTGCATAACATCCACCTTCGTAGTTGAATACTCCGTTATCATCCCATCCGTGTTCGTCATCACCAATCAAATATCTTTTTGGATCAGCAGATAAAGTTGTTTTTCCTGTTCCTGAAAGTCCAAAGAAAACAGCAACATCACCTTCTGTGCCTACGTTAGCAGAACAGTGCATAGAAGCCATACCTTTTAGTGGCAAATAGTAGTTCATCATTGCGAACATTCCTTTTTTCATTTCTCCACCGTACCAAGTTCCACCAATAATTTGAATTTTCTCAGTAAGATTGAATAATACATAGTTTTCAGAATTTAAACCTTGCGCTTTCCAGTTTGGATTAGTCGCTTTCGAGGCGTTCATTACAATGAAATCTGGCTCACCAAAGTTTTCCAATTCATATATAGAAGGTCTAATAAACATATTAGTAACAAAGTGAGCTTGCCAAGCTACTTCCATTACGAAACGAACTTTAAGTCTTGTATCAACATTAGTTCCACAAAAAGCATCAACAACATATAATTTAGGAGAAGTAGAAAGTTGCTCTAATGTAAGTTCTTTTAAATCGTCCCAAACTGCTTTCGTTGTTGGATAGTTTGGAGTACTAATTCCTGATTCTTTGTCCCAGCAAATGGTATCTTTAGTTACATCATCTTTTACAATGTATCTATCTTTAGGAGAACGTCCTGTAAAAATACCTGTTTTAACTGCTACACAACCCGTATCAGTCAAAGCTCCTTTTTCGAAACCTTTTCTTTTATGTGATACTTCTGCTTGGTACAATTCTTCATAAGAAGGATTGTAAGCCACTTCGTGGTATCCTGTGATTCCCAAATTGTGTAATTCCTGAATAATTTTAATGTTTTTCATAATTCGATTTTTTAATTGTTTTATTCTTTAAATTCTTTACCAAAATTAAGGAATTCTCATCTAATAAACCTGATAATTATCATATTTTAAATAAATCTACGAAAACGATTTCATTGTTTTCAAGGGTTCGCGAGGTTTTTTATATGACAATTATCATATATACTAAATTATAAATTACTAATTTTGACACAAGAAAAACAGGGAATTTTTCATCCTCTTTTTACATCATTATGCTAGACGAACCACAAAAAATAATTGAAGATAGAAAAGCACAATCAGTTTTAAATTTACTGACTGAGATTGGAGAGATGATGATTACTAGTGGTGCACATACGGCAAGAATCATTCGGAATTTAGAGCGAATTGCTATAGGTTTGGGCTATCATTGTGAGTTGGTTTTGACCTACACTGGTATTGTAATATCGGTTTACAAACAAAATAAATTTAAGGTTCTCACCCTAGCTAAAACTATAAAAACTAAAGGTCTAAATTTTGAAACCATATCAGAAATTAGCATTTTGTCTTGGGACGTTTTTGAAAATAAGATTTCGATCGAAGAAATTAAAGACATATTAAAACAAATCAAGGCTAAGAAAGTGTATTCTGATTTGCAATTATATGCTTTAGTTCCACTAGCAAGTGTTGCTCTTTGTGTTTTATTTGATGGAGATTGGCTGCAATCCACAATAGTTTACTTTTCTACTTTATTTGGCTATTATGTAAGAAGATCTATGATGCTTAAACACCATAATCACATGGTTGCTTTTTTTATTGGTGCAACCCTATCTACTTTATTCATTCATTTTTCGGGAGTATTTTTTAACATTCAGGTGAAAGAAGCTCTTGTCGTATCTGTATTATACCTTATTCCTGGAGCGGTATTAATCAATGCATTCATCGATTATTTAGAAGGTTATTTTGAATCAGGAACCGCACGATTTATTTATAGCTTTATGCTAATTTTGATGATCGCTTTCGGTTTCTTCACATCAGCAATGATTTTTGACATCCCTTTAATGACTGAAATAAACGCATTTGATTTATCGAAATTACAAATACAAATTCGTGATTTATTTCATCCACAAGGTTTGGAAATTGAAATTTCAAAACTAATTTTTGGAGGTATTACTTCATTGGGATTTGCACTTATGTTCAACACTCCAAAGAGAGCATTATGGATTGTATTTTTGCTTGGTGCAGTTGGCTATTTGATTAAATATATTTTGTTTTCAGAATTAAATATTAATCTAACCTTATCGATTTTTGTTGCTTCTTCCTTTGTAGGAATCTCAGGAATGTATTTTGCTCACCGAGCTCATACTCCACCAATAATTTTTATGATTCCGGCTGTAATCAATATGATTCCCGGGTTGTTAAGTTACGAATTTATGATGGGAATGATCGATTGGATTAGTGGTAGGAATGGTCAAAAACCGCCAGTTGAAGAAGTAATTCAAACTTTTTCTTATGGAATTTCTACCGTATTTATTCTTTTTGCATTGGCGTTTGGTGTTGCATTCCCTGTTGTTGTATTCAAATCTTATACTGTCAAAGGAAAAGATTTGAACGTTTTGATTAAAAAAATGTTTCAAAGAAACTAGAGTGTTAAATAATTGTTCTACCTCATTTCGTGATAAAAATTGGCAAGCATCCTACATACAAATACCAACTGAATTATTATCCATTTCAATACTTTACATTACCAAAATTTAATCATTTCAATAATAAATTTTGAGCGCAATTTTATTACTCTGACTGTCTATTTTTTCGATTTTAATTTTAATGATATTAAGCCCGGTAGTTTTAGAAATATCTTCTTTGATTAGTTGTAGATTGATTAGTTTTAAGTCTGAATCAATGTAGTAATCGTATTTTGTTTCCATTATTTCTTTAGTGGCATGTCTTTTCATTATAAAAAAGGAGCAGGTAAAAATGGCGATATTGGCAAAAGCAATTTCTCCGAAGCCTACTTTTTTTGAAGAAAGTGAATTGACAAGAGCTAATGCAAGTATTACAAATAGAAAGGTCATTTCTTTTATGGCCAATTGCACTGTTCTGTATCTCAATATGGAGAATACTGCAAATAATCCGAATGCAAAACCTATGCTAAGTTTAACGTTACTAAATAAATAACATAAAAAGAATACGGTAATATTTAAAAGATAAAACGTAGGTTTAAATTTGCTTGCGGCACTTTCGCTATTATTGTTATAGTTGAATTTTACCATGAGCACTAAAATGGAAAAATTAATTAAAAATCGTAAAATTAGCTCTAGTAAATCTCTAGTATCTTTCGAAAAATGGTCTATATATTCCATAAAAATTATTTATAAATTGTTTTAGTATATTCTTTATCAAATATCGTGGTCATTAATGGTTTATAAAAGTCCCAGAAAAAATATTCCCGATCCGTTTTGTCTTTATCATCAACAAATAAATCTTTAAAATAAGAAATGCCTTTAAAGTAATTGAGATTTTCATTCACATTATTATCAGAGAAATCTCCAGCCAAATAATAAAAAGTATTATTCTTGTTTGCTATAACTGCGGGAAATTTATTCGGAATTTTATAATAAGATAGTATTGAATCTCCAACCCTATTTGTTGAAATAACTGTATTAGAAATCACATTATTACAGCTTGATGTTTCAATAATATCAAACCAAAAGTTGTATTTTATCTCCGACGGTAAATTATATTCTTTTTGATATTTCTTGCTGGTATAAATCATTGGATTTTCATTCCTGAGGTGGGTTTTGTTTTCTAATATTTCGATGTGACCATCTTCTCTAACAAATATGATTCCAGCATCTTTAAAGGGCCATTTAGCATGTTCTTTTAAATAATTTTTCTTTAGCCAATTAGGTAACTCATTATTTTTCAAAGTATCAAGAATGTCATAGTATCTTCCGACCCAGCCGCTCCATTTAAAACCAAATTCGTTTTCGATTGCCGTTCTCACCCTTTTTGGTGTTGGAGAAGCTAATAAATTATATTCGGAAATTATAAGTTTGTTCGACTTTTTAGCCTTCTTTAAGAGCATCACTTCTTTTAAAGTCGCACCACCATATATTTTTGTCGACCTTTCATTTCGGAATTTTTGTTTATTCCATTCATCGGTATAAACACCATAAGCATCGCAATAAAAAAAAACATCGTTTTTATCCACAATACTGTCTATGTTTTTTTCTGAAAAATTTTCAAAATCGTTGATTAGGTATTTTTCATTTTTTTTTGGGAAAAAGCCATAGTAATCAGTATTCTTATCGTAAAGTATGTCATTTATCTTAGCGTACTTTTCATAATTTAGCACCCAGTTTAAGGCACTGTGTTCGTCTCGTTTCTCGGTAACAACTGTTTTATCAACAATCAATATCTCCATGTGTTTGAATGGTGAAAAATACCACGTTAAAAACATAAATAATGGCGTGCACAATATTAAAAAGACAACAAACCAAAAGACGGCTTTTTTCTTATTTATTTTCATTGTAATTATTTCTTTTTATTAGCATTGTCGCCAAAACCAGCTCTTGTCATTTCTCCCCAACCTTTTTTGGCACCTGTGAACAAATCATAATTCCCTCTAACTGACCACCACACAGTTCGAGTATGAAAAGCAAACGGTTCAATCATGGATGTTAATACTAATTTAAACATGTCTGAAGGTTTTTTGTACTGGTGGTATGTATACTCTTCAAAAATAATAGAAAACAAGGAATGTGCTATGGCAAAGGAATACACCAGAAACAGCAGCGAAATGCAAAAGATCCAGTTAATATTTCCCGTAATAATCAGAATAATAAAATAAGATATTCCGAGGAACTCAATTATAGGAGCCATCCATTCAAAAATTAGCCAATACGGATAGCTTAGCATTCCTAAAGTTCTATATTTTGGATTAAAAAAGATGTCTTTGTGCATCAATAGGGTTTCAATAGTACCTCTAGCCCATCGATTTCTTTGGCGACTTAATATTTTGCTTGACTCAGGAGCTTCGGTCCAACATAATGGATCTGGAATAAACGGAACCAAATACTTCTTGTTTTGTTGTTCCATGTATTTTCTCATCCTTACGGTTAATTCCATGTCTTCGCCTACTGTTTCATGGTTATATCCGCCTACTATTATCGCAATTTCTTTGTCGAAAAAACCAAATGCACCAGAAATGAGCATCAGTCCATCCAATCGACTCCAAGCCATTCTGCCCAACAAAAATGCCCTGAAATATTCCAAAACTTGCACTCTAGGTAAGAATTTATCGGGCAAATTGATTTTCGTAATTTTACCATCTTCGACATCGCATGAATTGGCAATACGAACCACGCCTCCTGTGGCAATTACTCTAGATTCGGTGTGTTCTAAAAAGGGTTTAATCATTTTTAAAAGCCCATCTTGCTCGATAATACAATCTACATCTATACAAGCAAATATGCCATATTGCGAAACATTTATTCCTACATTTATGGCATCAGCCTTTCCGCCATTCTCTTTGTCTACCACTACTAGTTTGTTCCAAGATGCAATTGTAGACTTGTAAACACCCCTTACAGCTTTAGTCGGAACTTTATCGTTATAAGCATATGGAATCTTATACAAACCAAAATTCTCGATCAAGGTTTCAAGCGTTTTGTCTTTGCTTCCATCATTTACTATGATGACTTCAAAATTGTTGTAATGCAAAGACATTAATGATTTTACGTTTTCTAAAATGGTGTTTTCCTCATTGTAGGCCGGAGCTAAAATAGACAGCGACGGAGCAAAAGGAGATGCTAATATGTTTCTATAGTCAACGAATTTATTTTTTCTTAAATAATATATCATTTCCTTAGCAGAATAAAAGCCCAAAACAACATAAGACATGGTAATGAATATCGAAAAAATAAAAATTCCAAAATTCAAAAAATTTATTAAATATTCTAAAAAAATTGCCATAATAATATATTAGTAATTAATTTTTTAAAGAAAAAGCATAAGTAATAATACCATCCATAAATTCGGTTTTTTCGATGCCCTTATTTTGTAAAATTGAAATACCATTTGGAGCCGATTTTATTGCAAGACAGGAATGAAAAATAAGGTCATAATCATTTGTATACAAGAAATCCACTATTTTGTCTACATCATCATCAAATATACCAATTGAAGCAAGGGACTTTAAGGTTTCAATAATTATTTTTCGATTACGCTTTTCAAGTATCAAATATTCAAAAAGAGCTTTTGAGCTTTCTTTAGATCCTAATGCTCCTAGTGTTTTTATAGCTTGAATTTTAATATTTTTAGAACGATTTTCCTTGAGACATTCTAAAACAATTACTTTTTTTATGGTGTCAATTTCTTCTTGCTGGTTGTAAAATCCAATCATTTTTAATGAAAAAACAACAATACTCTCGTTATCCGATTTTAGCCATTTGCCCATTAATGGGATTTCCGAATTTTCATAAAGCATCAAGGCATTATGCAACTTGATCTGATCCCAGTCTGAAATTTGATATTTCAATTCAACAAAAAAAACGAATGGATTCCTTTTATTTAAATTAACATAAGCAACTTGAGCCTCACTTCTTAAAATGTAATTAGGATCAACAACGAATTGTAATACAGTACTGGAGAATTGTTCTAAATTCATTTGCTGTACAATATTTATTCCGTTTGCCTTGATATACCAGTAGCGAGATCTTAATTTTTTTTGCACTTCTTTGTCAAACCCTAAAATCAAAAACAATTGCTTTAATTTTTCAGCGATTTCACCCGAATAATTTATATGAAGGCTCATCAATTCTTTCATTAAAATTGTTCTGTAAAAAGGTCTTTTTAGATTATCTTCCCCGAATAATTTTATAATATCTTCATTCTTTTCCTTCAGAGAAATATTTTCCAAACTTTCATTAAAGAGATACATTGAAAAAGACTCTTGAAGACTCTCTTTCAGTCTTTCTGTTTTTTTATTAATGTTATTTTTGTAAATTCTACTTAAGATCAAAAGGAATAAAAAAACAATAAAAAGTAAAAGAAAAAAAGCAGTTACAGCCCATATTACTTTAAGAATAAGCGGATGCCCATTCCATAATTCAATAGCTTTTATTTTCCAAAAATTGAATTTTCTTGAAAAAGATAATAGTGGTATTTGCAATAAACTTATTTTTAGCATCTTATTTGTAATGTTCCAATTGGGTCTTGACAGCCTCTTTTCTATTATTGATAAATTCGTTTAATCCAGGAGTAAATGCTCCAGGGTCGTTTTTATCACCTATCGTTTCCTCTAGGTTCAACTCGAAATCTTTGCTTGAGGAGAGTTTATATACATCATTGTAAACATCGTCCTTTATCAAATCGTAATAAGATTCTATTTTGTCGTCTACCCAGCCTGATTCAATTTTTTTAGTCAGTAAGGTATTCAAATAATTGAGATAAAATTTCCTATAAGTGGAAATGTCTTTTAGCAACTTTTGTGCTAAAGGAACATCCTTTGCAGGCGTATTAACATACAAAATATCAAAGTTATAGATCTGTTTTAAAGTGAATTTTGGCGACCATCCTCCAAAAGCATAATTGTAATCATAACCAATCCAGTTCGCTTTGCCAGTTGTTTTCGTAATGATTTTTGGTTTTTTCTTCTTTTTATCTTTTTTCTTCTTTTGTTTATCGTTCAAAGTATCTTTTGATACGTCTTTCAATTTGGCTTTATCAAAATACAAGAAGTAATTGTGGGGATAAAGCAAATTGTAAGCATCTACGTTTACAAAGAAATTATTTATTGCCCATAATTTCAAACAATCTTCAGTATTGAAAACCGCATTTAAATTCTTTACATACACTGATTCGGGTTCATTGCTATTGATTTTCTGAATTAAATTATCAAGGTCACTAAAATCTTTACTTTTCTTATTAGTATTTCTTCTATAGCACCTTTTTAATGCTGTTATTGAATCTGTTGGAATCTTAAGAGTTGCCAATGGTTTTCCGTTATAGAGATTGCCACTTTTATGGGTAAAATTCTTTTTGAGAAATCCTTTTCCGATTTCTTCAACTAATAAATACAAACCGAGATATTCGTCATTAAAATAGACTTTGCAATAGGAACTACGAGAAACGGGAAGCCCTTCGGAAGCGATTATATCCAGCATTAGTTTTTCTCTCATAAAAGTAGGATCGCGAAATTGGTTATTTAAGCTAATTTTTTGCAACCCTTGGTACTTTTGCTTCTTGATAAACCTGCCAAACTCGATCTTGAATGATTTTTTTTTGTTTGTTTGAAAATCATAAGAAGACTCTCCTTTAAACCGAACCCCAATACTATCTAAGGTATTTCCGTCTATTTCAATTTTACAGGACTGATAATTTGTTATTTCTTTTTCCGATTGAAACTTTTTGTCCTCTTCTAAATTTTTCCACATATCAGACTGATAAGAGATTAATTTTACGACGTGCATATGTTCGTCATCAAACAAATTAACATTCGTGTCTGATTTATCTTCTTTTTGACATGAGTTTAATATTATCATTAATAAAACTAGCAATGCAAATTTGCCTGAAATCACTTTAGTTTTCAATTTAAAGGTTTTCATCGTTCTACTGTATTAAAATTTACGTTTTATTCCAAAATCTATATTGAATGCGTAGATATAATCTCCGGCTTTAAAGGGAACTTCCATGTGCTGACCTGTAAAACCTAATTTATATTCATAAAGTAACTTAAAAGATTTTACATAACTTAGACCAATTTTTTGTGATTTATAATAGGTCGCCTTTTTTTGGTCGGTCAACAACAACAATTGTTGACCGTCTAATGAACTTCCCGCTGACAAATCGGCCATTAAATAATCAAGGTTATCGTTTAAGTATTTTTTGCCGGTAAGATGCAAAGCAGATGAAATTCCGTTGCTTCTTGGAGTTACAAACGGTCGTAAGGAAAATAAATAATTTCCGTAATATTTACTTAGGGACCCAGTGTAGATCAATATGGATTTTTGGTTTATTATTAAATCTCTAAGCCCTAACGATGTCTCAAAGCCATTTCTCAATCCTTTATAAAATTCTAAACCCATACGGTGTTCAGGAAACAACGAGGAAGTAGAATAGCCATAGTTCAGATAAAGGGAATACCCCTTACTTAGTTTAGGATAAAGATCGATTTCATATTGCGCTCCCGTTTTTTCAAATCTACTGGCAATGCTTACTCTGGGTATTAAGGATCCATATTTAGTGATTCTTTTGTATTCAAGACTTGATAAATATTGGCTTTTATAAATTGAACTAAAGATATCAATCCCACTATTTGTGCCAATATAGTTTTTCGTATTTAAAGCTTTCACTTTCCGCAGTAAATCCGATGCTTCTTTGTTTTGACTATCAATAGAAAGCAGCTCGTTTAAAACAGAAATAGATGTATCGTATTCTTTTAGCGAACTAGCTGCCTTTGCCTTTTTAAGCAAAAAAACAGTATTCTTGGGATAAATTAGTAATGCCTCATCTGCAATTTTTAGGGCTTCCTTGAAATTAGAAGTCCAAATTTCAACATCCAATTTTCCGTCATAAGCATCGGCATATTTTTTCTTTTTGATGACTTCATTAAAGATAGCTCTTGATTTGCCCCATTTCTTGTCCCAGGCATATATTCTTCCCTCAAGGACATAAGCGTCCCAATAGAGTGAATCTCCTGCAATTATTTGCTCACAAATAAGTAGGGCTTCCTGTCTTTGTTCAGAATGGGCTAAATCTTTGGCTTTTAAAAATAAAGCATCCCGATTTGGCTTTTCCTGAGAAAATACTTGGAATGAAAAAAATAAAAATGTAAGTAATTGTTTCATCTATTCGCTTTTAATAAAAGTCGTTTTACCCTAACGATTAATTCGTTGGGGCTAAAAGGTTTTGTGATGAAATCGTCGGCTCCCAATTCGAATGCTTCTAATACGGTTTTCTCCAAACCAATTGCCGAAAGAATAATTATTGGAATATTTAATTTCAATTCAATTTTCACTTTATTAGTAAGGTCAAGACCCGTAAAATAGGGCATCATAATATCTGAAATAATGATATCTGGATGTTCGGATTCTATCTTTTTCATTGCATCTCTCCCATCAGAGCAAGCTATGACGGAGTAACCTTCTTTTACAAGCCTAAACTCCATGGTTTTTAGCATCATTACATCATCTTCGGCAATTAGTATTTTCATTGTATTGATATAAATTAATATATTTTGTTAATTTTAGCAAGTTGCATTTATAAAAACGGTCAAACCTATCTAAACATACACTGTTTGTTTATTGAAAAAACCTCAAATTCCTACATCCACCGTCTTAACCCTCAAGTCTCCTTAAACTCATTATTTTTTTACCTTAAGAATTTATATTTGACGACATATTATTGTTAGCAATTAGTTCTTCTATTGCTCTTTGACAAATCAAAATAAAGCTTTCAACTTGATTTTTCCAGAGAAAACTAGTAGGATTTTCAACTATCTCGTTTTCAATACTTTTTGCAATTTCAAGTGCTTTTGCAATTCCCATTAAACCTAATGATGACATTAATTTATGTAATCCTTCTTTTAATTTGACAGTGTCGTGACAATTGTTAGATTCTTCTATTGATTTTAATACCTCAGGGGTTTTTTCTATAAAGAGTGCAATCATTTCGTTAATAAAATTTTGATCATTATCTAAAAATTCATTCAAATGCTTTAAATCACAAAGTTTTTCATTTTCGTATGTTTGAAATGACGTTTCAGATTTTGAATCCTCTTGAAGAGTTTGGTACATTTTTTCAAGCAACTTATAAGAATCAAATGGTTTGGAGAGATAGCCATTCATTCCGGCATCCAAACACTTTTTTTCTTCTCCTAAAGTGGCGTGTGCCGTCAAGGCAATAATAGGAATATTAGCCTTGGCTCCATAATGTTTCCTGATGTAACGAGTCACATCGTTCCCATCCATTTCGGGCATTTGAATGTCCATTAAAACAATGTCATAATCGTTTTTCTCAATTTTTTCAAGGGCTATTTTACCATTCTCTGCAATATCAATTTTTTTGTTCCAGTTTTCAAATATAAATATAGCAAGAAGCTGGTTTAGATCGTTATCCTCAGCCAATAAAATATTCAGATTTTTCAAGAAATCAGGAGATATTTGTTCTGATTCTTTTACTTTTTTAATAGTATCGACCTCTGATCCCTTTTTATATTGGATATTAAATGAAAATTCACTTCCTTTTGAAGGTTTACTTTTTACCTTAAGAATTCCTCCCTGCAAGTCAATAAGTTTCTTAGTGATGGTAAGTCCTAATCCTGTTCCTCCGTATTTTCTGGTAGTCTCATTTGAAGCCTGATTAAAACTTTCAAATATAGAGCGCAACTTGTTTGAAGCGATGCCGATACCTGTATCAATTATCGAAAATTCAAGAATTGTTTCAGACTCGGTTTCATTTAATTGTGAAACCAAGATTTCTACATACCCTTTTTCAGTAAATTTTATGGCATTTCCTATTAGATTTATCAATATTTGAGATAATCTTGTGGGATCTCCTATCAAAAAATTATTAATATTAGAATCTATTTCGCATAACAATTTTATTTTTTTTTCTTTTGCCTTGAATTCCAACAATTCAATTACGGAATGCACTGTATTAGATAAAGAAAAATTCACAGATTCAAAAGTCATTTTGTTGGCTTCAATCTTAGAAAAATCTAAGATGTCGTTGATGATGACCATTAAGTTTTCACCAGCCACTTTTATGGAGTTAACACTTTGTTTTTGGTTTGAATCGAGTTTTGTATCCTCCAGAAGATTAGCAAACCCAATTATTCCGTTCATGGGCGTACGTATTTCGTGACTCATATTGGCCAGAAACTGCTCTTTTATCCTAACGGATTGTTCTGCTAAATTCTTGGCCTGAATTAATTCAAGCTCAATTTCTCTTTGCTCTGTAATATCTTGTATTGTACCAAGAATCTTAAAGGGTTTGTTATTTTCGTCTTTTAAACATTGTAAATATTCTTTCACATACTTTATAGTGCCTCTTTTGGCAGTAATTCTGTGAACAAACTGCACCTTACTACTAGAAGACTTAACTTTATTTATGTTCTTTTTAAATATCTTTATGTCTTCTGGTTGAATACAGGATTTGAAATAATCGAAAAACAAGGTTTCTTTTTTGTCTACTTCGAAAATGTTTAACAGTTCCTCCGAATAGTAAAAGTCCTCTTTATCTGTTAAGTTAATTTCCCAACTTCCAATTTTTGCCAGTTTTTGAGCTTCAGAAAGTCTTTCTGCATTGATTTTTAGTTCCTGTTCCGATTTGCTGCGCAGTAAGAGACTTTCGTAGAGCTTCATGGCATTTCTTATGCTTTGCGATATACCGTCAGGTGTCAAAAGTGTCTTCGGAATATAGTCTGATGCCCCTCCTAAAATGGCTTGACTGGCAATTTTTTCATCTCCATGGGAGGTAATAAAAATCACTGGTGTATCAACACCATTATCCCTAAGTCTTTTTAAAAAACTAATACCATTGGCGTCTGGCATCATATAATCTAAAAAAATCAGGTTGTATTGCGATGATAAAATTTTCTCCAAACCTTCCTTGGCCGAATAAGCACTTTCTACATCGGCAATAATGCCCGACTGGGAAATGGATCTCTTTAACGCTATAGAATCGATTTCGTCGTCATCAATAGACAATATTTTTAAAGGAACAGCCATATTTTATTTTATAAATTCATTGATATACCAATAGTTTTGAAGCATTGAAAAAAAGCTTGTTCACTCTTGCACCATCTTTATCTTAAAGATATGTAAGGCTATATTAAAATTATTGGTCTCTATTTTGATTGATTCATCCTCGATATTTTTCGAAACAATCAATAAAATTGGCTTCAAAATGTTTTCAACAATATTTTTAAACAATTCAATTGATACCCTCGCTATCGCTATCCATCAATTTTAATTTTAGTAAAGATACCTCTTTTTTCACCATTCTAAATAGAAAAGGCTTGTTTCTCGCTTTTTGCCAAATTTAAAACAGGTTTTCATTCGCACTTTTATAAAAGCATTCTTGCTATTAATTATTTCAATATTTGGTTCTACTGGCTTTTGCGTGAAAACAAACTTGAGATAAATTTAAACCACACAGAATCACACTTAAAATTATTAAAAAAATTGTCATAGAAAGTACATTTTGCACATAATAGCTATGTTAACTATGTAAAAGTGAAACTTTCTAAAATTAAATCTATGTTGCTACACTAAAAACTATGTGGTTAAAAACTAAACAACATTTCTAGTAGAAACATAAATTTTACATTTCGCACAACTGCCAAAAATTTTTGAGTGTAGCAACTGAGGTAAGAAACTTTTCAAAAGACAATGGTTTTAAAATGTATCCCGCAACATTAAGATTATAGGCGTTAATTTTGTCGCTATCCTCGTTTGATGTGGTCATCACAAATACTGAAATGTGTTTTAATCTTTCATCTTTTCTAATTATGGTAAGAAATTCAATTCCATTCATTTTTGGCATATTTAAATCCAGAATAATGATTCTAGGTAAAGGAATCATTTTATCTTCTAACATTTCTAAGGCTTCAACCCCGTTGTTAGCAACAAAAATTGGATTCTGAATGTTATTTTTCATGAAGGCTCTTTTTACATTCATTACATCTACTTCATCATCTTCTACTAACAGTATGTTTACTAGTTTTGTCATGTTTTAATTTTTTAATTTTATTATTTTAGGCCAATTTACTATAAATATTGATCCTTTATTTTCGGCGGGAAAATATTCTATTTTTCCTCCTACCATTTTTACTATTTTCTTACTAATTGTAAGTCCTGCTCCAATGGTTTCTCTCACATCTTTTGAATTAGCTGTGTAAAATATATTAAAAATTTTATCCGTAACGCTATCGCTTATTCCTGGACCGTCGTCTCGGATTTTTATTTCATATTCAGTTTCTTTTTCAACTATTTCCACGTATACATTTCCTTTTTCTTTGTCATGAAATCGAACGGCATTTTCAAGCAAGTTAAACAAAACCTTTTGAAGTTTTTTTCCCATTGTTTCAAAACTTTCATTTCTAAGGTAATAGTTAAGGTGAAATTCAACATTTTCTCGTTCTTCAATGATCCGGATGCTATCATTTACCAATTTGGGAAGATTCACTTCATATAGCTCCATTTCTATTGTATTAACTCTGGAAACTTCTAGTAATGCATTCATCATACCTTCAAGGCGATTGACCCTGTTTTTTAATAATTTGAAGTTGTTTAGCACGTCTTCACTTGCGTTGCTGCCCAAATCTTCTTCTATCCAACTGGTTAAATTTGAAATAGCTCTCAACGGAGCTTTAATATCGTGGGAAACTATATATATAAAATCGGCATATTCTTTTTTAAGTTCTTCTATTTCAGTTTGATAATCGATTTGTATTTCATCCATATTTTATTATTTTGGAATTGTAAAAACAAAATTTGCCCCTTGGTTTTCTTCTGATTCTATGTATATATTTCCTCCTTTTTCTTCAATTATCTTTTTTACAATAGACAATCCTATCCCTGTGCTTTCTTTTTTATCACGAGCTTCTATAGTTTGAAAAATTCCAAATACTTTTTCATGATATTGTGGCTCAATTCCAGGACCATTGTCAGAAATAGAAAATTGATGGAACTTAGGCGTGGATTTATACAGACAGTTTATTTTCCCTATTGGCTTGTCATTATATTTCACTGCATTGCTAATTAAGTTACTAAAAATCTGGTGCAGCAATATTTTTTCACCGTGAATCGTAGGCATATTTTCATCTATATGAACTTGAAATCCTGTAGAAGGCACTATTGTCTCTATGACTCTCTTTAACATATTTTGAACATCAACATTTTCCTTTTCAATTTTAGTTCTACCTATGCGGGAATAGTCGAGTACGCCATTAATAAGGTTTTCCATACGCAGAACACGTCCTCTTAACCTGGTGAAATTTTTACTGACTTCTTCGGGCATATCGGGCATATCTTCTAAAATCCATTCCGCGAGATTATTAATAGCTCTAAGCGGTGCCTTGAGATCATGAGAAACCACATAGGCAAATTGGTCTAACTCTTCATTATTTTTCTTCAATTCTAATAATGCATCAAGGAGCTTCTGTTGCTGCTGTTTATCATTTGTTACATCGCGAGCAATACAATATAAATTTCCAGTTTCTAGATCAGGTGATGCATTCCAACTTAACAGTATATATTCCCCGCTTTTACACTTAAAACGATTTTCGAAACTAATAGAAACCTCCCCTTTTGAGAGCTTATCAACTTCAAAAAATGTTTTTTCCAGATCATCAGGATGTAAGTAATCTACAAATGGTTTGCCTTCCAACTCCTTATCGGGATATCCAAGAGCACGGGTAAACGCGGGATTAGCTTTAAGGAAAAAACCAATAGCGCTTGTTATACATACCAAATCTACTGAAAGATCTAGAAAATTTTGGTATTCTTTTTGGGTTGCACGTAAATCGAAATTATTTTTTCGCAACTGCAAAAGTACAACAACTTGGTCTCCTAATATTCGAAGTGCTTTTCTTTGTTCCTGACTTAGTGTTTTTGATTTGGTATCTATAACGCAAAGTGAACCCAAATTATATCCGTTACTGTCCTTGAGTGGTGCACCGGCATAAAATCTAATGTTAGGATTTCCAGTTACCAAGGGATTGTTTACAAAGTCTTCATTATCTAAAGCATTACTGACTTCAAATAATTCATCATTCATAATTGTGTGTTGGCAAAAAGAGATGTCTCGTGGTGTCTCTGAGACATCAAGTCCTACTTGTGATTTAAACCATTGTCGATCTTGATCAATCAAACTCACCGCAGCAATTGGTGTTTCACATATATAAGCGGCCAACTGCGTTATTGAATCATATTCTTTTTCACTTAAGGAGTCCATTATTGAATAACTCTCTAAAGCTTTAAGTCTTTCTATTTCGTTAACGGGTTTAGGAATTTTTATCATCTTTGAAACAATTTGTTTTTGGCTGGATGAAATAGTTTTTTTCCGAAGTATTAACCCTAGCTTTACAACAAATATAAAAATATTTTAAATACAAAGGTTTTTTTAGTTCCTACTTTTTTTATACCAAATGAAAATATAATGTATAAGTTATCATAAGTTGCAAGAATTGTATAATGTCGTATTGTATAATTTATAATTACCAGTAATTACAGCGCTTTCATAAGAAATAAACACGACATTATTCTATGTACTTTACTTAGTTGTTTTTTTATTTAAAATGGGCTACTTTATGACCTCAATTATATCGAATTCAAAAATTTTGGTAATTTAAAGATCCCGAATAAGAAATAAAAAATCTGCTCATACAATTTTTCCATTTCCTGGTCAACGATTGTGAGTTCTACTGATTTTGAAGCAAAACTAAAAAATAGGAATTTCTAAACATAAGGTCGCTAAATTAGCGGAGATTTGCATTAGTAGGATTCAGAATTGGATAACTTTATTCCTTAAATGATAGAATTAGAGTTTAATGAAGCATCAAAAAACAGGTAATAAGCAGTCGGATTTTAATACTAATTCAACATAACTTATCCCCCCCCACCAAAAAAACACTTACCAATCGATATTTTATATCTGACACATCTTTTCAATTGCTTTAGGACTTGCAAGTTGAATTATACCGATTAGCAATATAAAAGAGTCCAGTAAATTGTACCCAATATATTGTCCATCGGCATTAACCATTTTAAAATTACAATTGGTATTATTTCTACTTTAAAGATGTCTTGGTCTATAAACTGAGGCAAATCAAGTTCAGATACCGATTTTAGACCATGTTTTGCTTAATTCTCATTACTAAATATTTCCCACATCCTATCTCAATTTCATTAATTCAAAATCAAAATAAGTTTAGTCTTCAACTAATACAGTTCCTTTTTTAAAGACCAGAATTATCAGTCCTTTACTGTGATGAATCTTAATACCGATTATGTATTGCTTCGCCTGTTCGCTATCGCTCGGTTCAATATAGTCCAATAAAAATTGGACTATTTTCATATTGTATCGGCATTACACAAAATCTCTTTGGACTATTTTAAAAATTCGTTTGGTATAACTTGGGTTCAACACTCCAAAAGAGTTTTAAGGCCGTTTGTTTTTAGTTTCTGTGTGTGTAGTTTTATAAAGTGTTTTTCATAATTCAATTTTTTATTTATTTTATTCGTTAAATTCTTTACCAAAATTAAGAAATTCTCATTTAATAAACCTGATAATTATCATATTTCAAATAAATCTACGAAAACGATTTCTTTATTTTCAAGGCTTCGCGAGGTTTTTTATATGATAATTATCATATTAACTAATTTATTAATTACTAATTTTGAAGATGAAAATAAAGGATGAATTTTATTGTTTTCGACTACAAAAAAGTTGTTATTATCAACAAAAATTCCTTCGCATTATATTAATGAATACCTTTAAAAACCGGTATTCTTATTAAATCGTATTTAATTTTAAATATATATATTATGTTCGAATGGTTTAAATTTTTATTCACTCCGACTAATGAGCCGGAAATGACACAGTCCTTAATTGTATTGTTTATGGCAATAAGTGTCGGATTTTTTGTTGGAAAAATTAAATTTGGAAATATTTCCTTAGGGGTTTCTGCTGTAATGTTCGTTGGTCTTTTCTTAGGTCACCTAGGTTTTACTATGAATTCTGAATTACTTCAATTTGTTCGTGAATTTGGATTAATATTATTTGTTTACGGAATTGGGATTCAGGTAGGACCTACTTTCTTTTCGTCGTTTAAAAAAGAAGGATTGGTTTTTAATGCATTAGGGGTTGGAACCGTTTTTCTTGGAGGAATTATCACGTACTTAATTCACCTATTTGCCAATATAAAAGTGGAAAATGCCGTTGGATTAATGTCGGGTTCCGTAACGAATACTCCGGGATTAGGCGCTGCAAAATCGACTCTTATCGAAATTCAAAAGCAACTGAATCTTCCCGCAGATCACTTCTCGGATCCAGCTATTGCTTATGCAATCACTTATCCAATTGGAGTTTTTGGAATAATCTTTCTTATTATATTATCGAAAACCTTTTTGAAAATTGATTTGAAAAAAGAAGTTACCCTTCTGAAAGAAAAGAATAAAGACTCTGAGAACAAAATCGTTCGTCAAAAATGTAGAGTTTCCAATCCTGAAGTTTTTGGTAAAACAATCAAACAAGTATTGAAAGAATATAAAATTGAAGATGTAATTATTTCAAGACAAAAACATAGCGGGACAACAGTTGTATATTCTCCTTCATTAGATACCATTATTAATAGAAAAGACGTTTTGATGGTGGTGGCCAAACAAAAAGATATTACTAATTTTATAGATTGCGTAGGTAAAGTTTCAACCGATTTATTTATTGAATCCGAGGATGATATTACAACAAAAATTATTAGTGTAACCCAAAAAACAGCCACTCACAAAACCTTAGCACAACTAGACTTATACAATCAATATGATGTGAGAGTTACTCGAGTTATTCGTTCTGGTTTAGAATTATTGGCACAACCTTCGTTAGAGTTATTTTACGGTGATACATTAATGGTAGTCGGAAATAGACAAGCCATTGAAGAAGCGGAAAAAATTATTGGAAATTCTAAAAAAATACTTTTAGAACCGGATTTTCTTTCTCTTTTTGGAGGATTAATTTTTGGAGTTGTTATTGGATCTATTCCATTTTTCATCCCCTCTTTGCCTGTTCCGCTAAAATTAGGATTGGCTGCAGGACCACTTTTAGCAGCTTTATTCATTAGTAGATACGGAGGAGTTGGTGTCATTCACTCGTATATCAATAATGGTGCTATTCACTTTATGAAAGATTTTGGGATTTGTTTGTTCTTTGCCGCTGTTGGTATTAAAGCCGGTCACGGTTTTGCAGATAGTTTTGTCGAAAATAACGGTTGGATGTGGATTTATTATGGCTGTTATATCACATTTATTCCTTTAACGTTGTTAGTGTTAATTAGTAGATTTGTATTCAAACTTAATTTTTATCAAATGGTAGGAATAATGAGTGGATCCTATACCGATCCAGCTGCTTTAGCATTTAGTACTAAATATTTAGATTCTGATATTCCGAATCAATCTTATGCAACGGTTTATCCATTGGTAACTATTAGTAGAATTTTAGTGGCTCAATTACTCATCTTGCTTTTTGCGAGTTGATAAAAAATATTTCAATCAAAAAGGGGCTATTTCACGATTTGTGAATAGCCCCTTTTTTTAATTTTAAATTAATTTTAGCGAACCCAATTGCTCATATATACTTGTTTTATTGATGTTTGAGACGATACCAATAAAAAAATCCCTGCAAATTTACATCACAGGGATTCAATCAACCAAATTAACTATAAACTAACTTTTATATACTACACCCAAATCTTCTATAGAAAATTCTTCTGTCAAAAGGTGTAACAATTTATCTCTTAATTCAATATATTTAGGAGTTTTCACAAACTCGATTTTGTTTCTTGGGCGTGCCAAATCAACATTTACAATCTCTCTGATTGTTGAGGCTGGTCCATCATTTAACACCACAATTCGGTCTGATAAAAACAAAGCCTCTTCAATGTCATGCGTAATCATAATGATGGTTTTGTCGCGGTTGTTCAGATTCCATAATTTCAACACTTCGAGTTGCATCGAACTTTTTGTAAAGGCATCCAAAGCGCCAAATGGTTCATCCAACAATAAAACTCCTGGATTGATAGCAAAAGCTCTCGCAATCGCCACACGTTGTTTCATACCACCTGATAATTGTCCTGGTAATTTATCTCGGTGCGAAAGTAGATTTACCATTTCCAAATTATAATCTACAATTTCATGTTTTTCCTTGGTCGAGAAATCCATTACCGAGTCGACCGCTTGAAAAATATTTTCGTGAACCGATAACCACGGCAAAAGCGAATAATTTTGGAACACAATTCCTCTATCAGGGCCTGGGCCTTTGATTGTTTTTCCGTCTAATTGAACGGTTCCTTTTGTGGGTGATAACATCCCCGCCACGGCATTCATAATAGTCGATTTACCGCAACCAGAATGACCAATTATAGAGATGATTTCTCCTTTTTTAATAGAAAGATTAATGTCTTTTACTGCAACATATTTTCCTTTTGGAGTTGGAAACGAAATTTCCAAGTCTTTTATTTCTAGATAGCTCATTTTGTTTTTGTTTAAATTATTAGGAGATGGGAGTTGAAAGTTGGGAGTTGGGAGTTGGAAGTTGGAAGTTAGGAGATGGAAGTTGGGTGATGGAAAACCTACAATTCTTCCCACTTCTAACTTCCCACTTCCCACTTTTCAATAAGCTACTTTATTTTCAATAAAAGTGAATATTCTGTCGAAAAGTAAACCTACGATTCCAATGATAAGGATGGCAGAAATTACTTTTTCCAAACTTAAAGCGTTCCAACTGTCCCATACAAAGAAACCAATTCCTGCGCCACCCGACAACATTTCGCCAGCTACAATTACCAACCAAGCTACACTAATACTCAAACGTAAACCAGTAATAATATGTGGTAAGCTATATGGAATCAATATTTTAGTTAAGTATCTCCATTTTGAAAAACCAAAAGCTTTCGCTACATTTTTATGATCTTGCGGAATAGATGCCACACCAAAAGAAGTGTTAATCAATGTTGACCACAAAGAGGTAATAAAAACTATAAATATCGTTGCCATACCTGTATCTTTGAAAACAACCAAACCAATCGGGAACCAAGCCAAAGGTGAAACCGGTTTGAGTAATTGTACAATTGGATAAAAAATTTGTTTGCAAGTTGTGCTAGCTCCCATCAAAATTCCGATTGGAATTGCAATTAAAGAACCCAATAAAAACCCACAAAGTACTGTTTTGATGGAATTGAATAATTGCAAACCAATTCCTTTGTCGTTTGGCCCATAATCGTAGAAAGGATCGCTTAGCATTTCTTTCAAAACAGATAAAGTAGCTACTGGACCAGGCAAAGCATCTTCAGTATAGACACTAAGTAAAGACCAAAAGCCTCCGAAAACAAGCAAACCAATCATTGCAAAAAGAACTGATTTAGATTTTTCAAAAAATTTACCGAGAATTTCGGTCAATTTTTCATTGTTTTTAGAGCTTTCAACATTAGTTTCAGAAACAAAATTTGATTTCGATTCTACATCGTTAATTGTAAGCGTATTATTTTCTGTCATCGTGATATCATTTTAATTTAATTTATTGAAAAAAATTTGACACTCCCAAAAGAGCTTTCGAGAGTGTCAAAAGAACTATTTTTTCACCACCTTCAAATATGCAGCTGGATTATTTGGATCAAAAACAGTTTTGTCCATAGTAAGAGAAAACGGTTTCATGTCATCGGCAGGAATTTTTACATTCATACTTTTGGCAACTTCTTCATATAAATCCTGAAGAATTAATTTATCAGCTATTGCTTTATAATTGGGTGCATCGTCTAAATATCCGAATCTAACATATTGTGCCATAGCCCATATTGCGTGAGATTTACGAGGGTAATTCACCATTCCGCCTTTGTGAAACAACATATAATCTTTGTCATAAATTTCTACACCTTGGTTGCAACCTAAATCATAGTTCCCCATTAATCTATTTTCGATTACTTCTGCAGGAGCATTTACATACGGTGCTTTACCAATAATTGATGCTGCTTTTTTACGATTTGCAGGAACGTCTAGCCATTTGCAAGCTTCCATAACGGCTTTCATTACTTTTACTAAATCGGCTTTGCGTTTGGCGCTAAAATCTTTATTAACTACCAACGCTTTTTCTGGATGATCTTTCCAAATATCTTGGGTAGCTACTTGCGTAAACCCAACTCCTTGCTTTACTGCAACTCCGCCCCAAGGTTCTCCAACGCAATAGCCGTCCATATTTCCCACTTTCATATTTGCTACCATTTGTGGAGGAGGAATAGTGATAATTTTCACTGCTTTTTGGTTTAAACCAGCAATCGACATCCAGTTTCTTAGCCACAAATCGTGCGTTCCACCAGGAAAAGTCATTGCGAATGTTACTTCTTTTTCCGCTTTTAATTTAGCTGCAACAACTGGAGTAACCTTATTCATTTGTTTGAAACCTACTTTTCCACAAAAATCATTCGATAGCGTAATTGCTTGTCCGTTTACGTTCAACATCATTGCAATTTTCATCTCAGAACCTGCTTTTCCACCAACTCCAGTGTACACTGAAAACGGCATAGAATATAAGCAATGTGCACCGTCTAATTCTCCAGTTAAAATCTTGTCACGAACGTTAGCCCAAGAAGATTCTTTGGTTACAATTACCTCGACACCGTATTTTTTGAACAATCCCAATTCTTTTGCCATTACAATTGGCGAACAATCTGTTAATGGGATAAACCCCAATTTTACTGGTTCTTGGGCTGAAATTGTACTAAACATAGTACTCAACGCTACTAACAAAATCATTAAAGAATTTGTTAGTGTGCCTAATTGTGTTTTAATTTTTTTCATTGTATTGAATTTAGTATTTTAAAATTTATTGTTTTTTGGTAGATAGAAAATCAGGTTTAATCAATAAAGTTACATAAGCCCACTGAGGTGTAAGATTAGCATTTGTAACATTTTTTACTTGAGCTGAAGCCATCGTTTTAGTAGCTTTCATATAAGAATAACCTGCTTCAATGTTAATTAATTTTGTAAAATTGTACGATAATTTCAAGTCTAATTCAGTTCCTAGATTTTTATCCTGCGTACCTCCACCTGTCATTGCTACTTTATTTGCAGCATCAAATCGGTGCAAGTCTGCAAAAAGTTGCAATTTATCTGTAGCGTTATATTTTGCTTTCAAGAAATAATTCATTAATCCTTGTCTTCCAAATCCATTCGCTACATAGAAGTAGTCCATGTATCCCCAAAACTTGTGAGGCGTTCCATACAATGGGTCAAACTGATTAATTGTTGATGTAGCTGTAGCCGTTTTTGTTCCATCTGTTCCCGAGAGAAAATCTAATCCAGCACCTACAAAAAGTTTACGACTTGCTTGATAAGTACCTGTTGCAGATGCTAAATGAGCACTTAACTCTCTACCATCTTTATCTTTGCCCGCTTGGTAATAGTAGCTACCGGTAAAGTTGATTTTTCTAGTTGGATTGACGTTGTAAAAAATTCCAGTTGTGTTTCTGCTCCACACACCTTCTACTGGAGTTTTTACTAAAGTAGCACCGGCACCAGTTGAAGTATATTTATTAAAATCATCTTTAAAGAACAAAAAAGATACATCACCAAAATATAATTTTTTTGCTATGTAAGCATATTGAAACGATTTATACATGGTACCAATAGCATTGGATCCAGCAGGATATGTACCCGCGGCTGGCACACCGTCGTATATTGTACCAACTGGCTTTTCAGCATTTTGATTAAAAGCAACCCCAAAGTCGGCGATCCAACTTTTATTAGCATATTTCAAAACAATAGCATCGTGTGATCTTGCTTGTTGTAACCAATCTAAACTTCCCAATACTTTTTGATCATCATACGCAATTTCTTGACGACCTATTTTCAAAGAAAGATTTTTAATTTTGCTAATCGTATCGTTCAAAATTACTTCACCCCAAGCTTCGTGCATCTTTAAACCAGCGAAAGGATCTGTAGTGGTTCTATTCAAAGACGATCTGTCTTGTCCCCAAACCCTAACATCTTGCAAAGCCATAAAAGTCTTAAAACGATACCCTGTGTAACCGACATTAAGTCTGGTTCGTTGGGAGACATGAAGTGCTGCTTCTTGACCTTTTTGTTGTAAAGTCCCAAAACCATCTCTAAATTCAGTTCGTGGTTTGATTTGTCCTGTAAGTGTAAATTGTGCTTTGGCCTCGTTATAACTAAAAATTGCAATTGCAGCAACACTTAAAACTGCGGATTTTGACATTTTAACTGTCACAAGCATTTTTTTTCTGAGATTTGAAATTCTCTCTAATTTGTTTTCAATTGTTTGCATAATGATTTGTTTTAATTAGTATGGTACAAATGTACGTAAGTATAAATACTTACTTGTATGAAATTATACATACCAAAAACATCTTTTACTACAAACAACGTAGGACTTATAACAGACTATTTTATGGTTTTTGGCAGTAATTTGGGTTGAAGTCACTATTTACAGGGATTTTTAAGTACGTAAAGCAGCTTAATTCTTAAGTAAAAAACTAAGTACATTACATATTTGCAATAGTTTTTTAAACCTCAAGCCGTTCAAAGACTCATTTAGTAAGGTTATAAAATGGTAAAATCAGCAAATATCCCTTTGAACGAACAGAAAAAAGGTTGAAATAAAGTATAAAGGTAAAATTACGCCAACGTTTGGGTCGAGAACGTCAACCTTGGCATATAACACACCAAATTTCACGTATGAACACGTAAAATTTCACGTCCTTGATGTGAAACTTTATTTCGAGAACGTCAACGTTGGCATAATGCACGCCAAATTTCACGGATGGAAACGTAAAATTTTAGGTCGCCGATATGAACGTTAGCGTTTTTAGTTGTTTTACCAATTAAAATAGTTTAATGATAGTAGGAGTTTACATATAGGACAAGAAATTGCCAGTGGTAAAATCAGCAAATAGCGTTTTTGAGTATTTGCTGAAAATAGTCGTTTCTATTTATAAATGAAGTGGTTTTACTTGTGCTCAACAATTTCAAAACGCATTTTTTCTACGTTCAGCAGCCCTATTTTTTTTCCAACAGTTTTTAGAAGTAGTTCTTTTTTCAAGCTAGAAAGTACTCGAATCACTTGTTCCTCGGTGGTTCCAGCAAAATCAGCAATGTCGCGGCGGGATAATTCAACATCAATAACGCCATTCGATTGACCAAATTTTCTATGTATGTATAATAAGGTATCAATAACCCTTTCTCGAACATTCATTTGCGCAATTTTTCGGATATTATTCTCGCTTTTATTTAATTCTTCGGCGTAAAACAACATCAAATCAAAGGTGAATTCAGGTACGTTTTTAAGAATATCCAGCATATCTTCATTACTAAAATTGCACAAAATAGTATCCTCTAAAGCCGAAGCGCCAATAAGACAACGTTTGCTTGTAGCAAATCCACGGAAACCCACAACATCGCCATTTGTAGTGAGTCGGACAATTTGTTCTCTTCCGTAAATGCCTGTTTTTACGGTTTTTACTTTCCCTTGATAAACAAAATATAAACCTTGAGTTGGCGCACCTTCAATGATAAATTGTTGCGATTTTTTGCAAAGAAAACTGTTCTTCTTTTCAATGTATTGCTTCATTTTTTCCAAATGAAGATGCTTTTTGATGAAACAATTTTCATTCAAACAGCTGTCACAAACTGGTGTTTCTTTCTTCATAATGTAATGGTATTAGGAACAAATAGATTCTATTCAATATTTATTTTGTCAAACGTATAAAATATTTTTCGTTTTATACGTATTTATACGTAAAAATACTTATTTTTACATTTTTAAAAAATATATACAAGGTTTTTCAATTTATAAAGAATTTCAATAATGCAAAATTCAGAAATTAAAACCACTTGTTCCTATTGCGGTGTAGGCTGTGGAATTGTTGTAACCAATGATGCTAAAAATGGCGTGTCACTAAAAGGTGATGTCGACCATCCTGTAAATCGAGGAATGCTTTGTTCGAAAGGAATGAATTTACATTATGTAGCAAACGATATTTCGGATCGGATTTTATATCCGGAAATGCGTTGGAGCAAATCACATCCCAAAGAAAGAGTGAGTTGGGATGCCGCTTTGGATCGTGCCGCCGCAGTTTTTTCTTCCATTATCAAAAAACACGGGCCCGATAGTGTTGGGTTTTACGTTTCTGGACAATGCCTTACCGAAGAATATTATTTAGTAAATAAACTAGTCAAAGGATTTCTTAAAACTAATAATATAGACACCAATTCCAGATTATGTATGAGTTCGGCGGTGGTGGGTTACAAAAAAACCTTTGGCGAAGATAGTGTTCCAATTGCTTATGACGATATCGAATTGGCGGATACTTTCCTTATAACAGGCGCTAATCCGGCTTGGTGTCATCCAATTCTCTTTAGAAGATTGGAGTTACACAAAGAGAAAAATCCAAAAATAAAAATTATCGTAATCGATCCACGGCGAACAGATTCGGCAGCTTTAGCCGACTTGCATTTGCAAATTATTCCGGGAACCGATATTATTTTGTATCACGCTATTGCAAAACGTTTGATCGAAAAAGGATACACCGACAACGATTTTATTAAAAACAATACCGAAAATTTCAAAGCATATAAAGATTTAGTGCTGTCGAGTTCTTTTGAAAAAGCATCAAAGCTTTGCGGAATTTCTGTAAAAGACATCAAATTGGCAGCAGAAATTATAGGGAAAGCAAAAGGATTTATTTCGCTTTGGGCAATGGGTCTAAACCAAAGTGCCATTGGAGTCGATAAAAATACTGCGCTTCTCAACCTTTCGTTGGTAACAGGACAAGTAGGAAAACCGGGCTCAGGACCATTTTCTTTAACGGGTCAACCCAATGCAATGGGCGGAAGAGAAGTAGGTGGTTTGTCTAATTTATTAGCCGTTCACAAAGAATTAAACAATCCAACACATCGAAAAGAAGTGGCCGAATTTTGGGGTGTAAATGAAATTTCTGAAAAACCAGGATTGACGGCAACCGAAATGTTCGATGCTTTAGAATCTGGAAAAATGAAAGCGATTTGGATTATTTGTACCAATCCATTAGTAAGTTTACCCGATTCTCGAAGGGTGGAAAAAGCCTTGCAAAACGCAAAATTTGTTGTAGTTCAAGATATTTCACATAATTCGGACACTTCAAAATTTGCAGATTTGTTGTTGCCAGCTGCTGGTTGGTTGGAGAAAGACGGAACAATGACCAATTCCGAAAGACGAATTTCGTATCTTCCAAAAGGAATCAATGCACCGGGAGAAGCCCTTTCGGATGTGGAAATTTTGACTCGTTTTGCACAGAAAATGAAATTCAATGGGTTCAATTTCAATACTACCGAGGAAGTTTATAAAGAATATTGTTTGATGACCAAAGGCACCAAAATGGATATTTCTTTCTTGAATTACAATCGCCTCAAAAACGAAGGTACTTTTCAATGGCCGGTTCCTGATTATGGACATCCCGGAACACCACGTTTGTTTACCGATAAAAAATTCTATACGCCTTCGCAAAAAGCAATTTTCAATATTCCAACTTCGATAGAAAACACATCGGAACAACCCAATGCACAATTTCCATTTATTCTAACCACTGGTCGAATTCGAGATCAATGGCATACGATGACCAAAACTGGAAAAGTATCGCGATTGATGACGCATATTCCAAGTCCGATGCTCGAAATAAATCCGATTGACGCCTATAAATCGGCTATTCATACAGGAGATATAGTCGTGGTAACGAGCAAAAACGGCACCGTTAGAGTCAAAGCAAAAGTGACCGATAGCATCAAAGAAGGTGTGGTTTTCTTGCCGATGCATTGGGGAAAACAATTGGAAAACGACTTGAATCGTACCAATAATTTGACCAACACCGTTGTTGACCCGATTTCAAAAGAACCTGATTTCAAATTCACGACAGTTTCTTTAGCAAAATATGTGAAACCATTCGAGAAAATTGCTGTCGTTGGTGCCGGAGCAGCTGCATTTCGATTCATACAAAACTATCGCGAAATCAACACGAGCGATGAAATCATAGTGTTTTCGAACGAAGAAAATCCTTTTTACAACAGGGTTTTACTTCCAGAATATATGACTGGCGAATTTAGTTGGCAACAACTTCAGAAAATCAAAGAAGAAGCTTTGAGTAAGTTGAATATTACGTTGAAATCGAATGTTGCGATCGACACTGTCAACGCACAAGAAAAAACAATTTTGGATAATCAAGGCAATCTTCACACTTTTGATTCCTTAATATTGGCCACAGGAAGTCGTCCGTTTATTCCTGAAAATGCACAATTGCATTTGCCGGGACGATTCACGATGCGAAAAAAGAGCGATGCCGATCGATTGAAAGACTATTTGGATAACACCAATTTACCAACCGAAGAGCAGCATATTGTTATAGTTGGTGGCGGTTTGTTAGGATTAGAATTGGCCGCAGCCTTGAAACATAAAAAAGTAAAAATCACTATCATTCAGCGCGCTTCTCGATTAATGGAGCGTCAATTGGATCGAATTTCTTCTAAATTATTGGCAGAAGAAGTACAACTTCGGGACATTCAAATTTATTTTGATAACGAAGTCAGCACCGTTTTTGAAACGGATAATCCAAATGAATTGGAAATTGCGTTGAAAAGTGGAAAAATAATTACTGCCAATGCCATTGTTTATACCATTGGAACGCTACCAAATATAGAAATTGCCAAAGAGTCCGGGCTTTTGTGTGGTCGTGGCGTTAAGGTCAATCAGTATTTGCAATCATCGAATCCGAGTATTTTTGCCATTGGCGAAATCGCGGAATTCGAAAATAATTTATTCGGAATTACTTCTGCTGCCGAGGAACAAGCCGATATTTTGGCAAACTATTTGGCGGGAGACATCAGCAGTTTTTATAAAGGATCTGTTTTAATGAATATTTTGAAATTAGAGGACATCAATTTGTGTAGTATCGGTCAGGTTGAAATTCCTGAAAATGACGACTCTTACGAGGAAATTGTTTTTGCCGATTTGCGACAACGCTATTATAAAAAATGTATCGTCAAAAATGATTTGTTGGTTGGTGCCATTTTAATGGGCGATAAAAATGAGTTTGCCGAATTCAAAACCCTTATCGAAAGTAAAATAGAACTCGCAGACAAACGAAATTTATTACTTAGAGGCAGTTCGAATGCCAAACCTATTTTAGGAAAACTAGTTTGCTCGTGCAGCCAAGTTGGAAGTGGTAATCTGGAAGAAGCGATTAAAAGCGGCGTGACCAATTTCACCGAATTGTGCAAAACCACAGGCGCAGGATTGGGTTGTGGTAGTTGCAAAACCGAAGTGAAGGATATTTTAGCAAAATGCAAATAGGTTTGTAGTTTGTTGTTTATGGTTTATAGTTTGTAGCTGTAACCATAAACAACAAACCATAAACTATAAACTGTAAAAAATGAAAAACACACGATTAATAGTAAAAGGAGGCGTGATTTCGCCAGGCGAATTGCGTGAGATTGTCAATATGAGTTTGAATCAAGGGCTACAAGCGAT
>JAYVIK010000163.1:0-11836 GCA_043770265.1 Flavobacterium sp.
TGTCGTGAAAAAGACAACTCAAAAAGAGGTAATGAAGATCTGTGGATATGGCTATATTTTTTTAGACGAAATTTGGTCTATATAATAAATGTGTTTGGTGTTATAAAACAATAATAGAATTTCTATGTAACTTTTTACTGTATTTATAAAAAAAATAATGAATTCTAGAGTATAAATCTAATCAACAAAAATCTTATCAATATAAAAATGAAAAAAAATTATCCAAAAAATCAATTGAATTTGTTAGTGTTCGCTATAACACTGTTCCTTTTTACGTATAGTATTCATTCGCAAACCAACCTTGTAGTTGATCCCAACTTTGAAAATGGATCTGCTGCTTGGGTTTTGTCAAGCGGTGCCACAAGAATAGGTTCTGATCCTTATTCCGGAACTTTTGCTCTATCTGCATCAGATGCTAGCGGTGCCAGCCAAACCATAACCGGTTTGTTGCCCAAAACGACGTATTTGCTTACAGGCTGGCTCAAAACCAGTAATAATTCAGCAGTAAATTTAGGTGTAAAACTCTACGGCGGAAACGAATTATCGGTACAAACTACATCGTCTAGTTACACGCAATTATCGCTTAAATTCACAACAGGTCCTGCAAGCACGAAAGCCAATATATATGTTCAGAATCCTACTGGAGGTACTAATACAATGATTGCTGACCATCTTTTTTTGAGTCAAACATCTGAAACGCCTTATAAATTAGTTTGGTCAGACGAGTTTAATGGAACAGGAGCAGTTGATGATGCCAATTGGAGTTTCGAACGAGGCTTTGTTCGAAATGAGGAGCAGCAATGGTATCAATCGGAAAATGCGTTCCAAAAAGACGGAAATTTGGTTTTTGAAGCTAGAAAAGAAAATCCAATCAATACTAGACTCAATCCCAACTATGTTGCCGGGTCGACAGATTGGAAATTAGCGCGACGATACATCAATTATACGGCAGCAAGCATCAAAACAGGAGGAAAGAGAACCTGGTTGTATGGAAGATTTGAAATACGTGCCAAAATAACAAATTTGAACGGTACTTGGCCTGCTATATGGACTCTGGGCAATAGTTGTGAATGGCCGTCGAATGGTGAAGTCGATATTATGGAAAATTATGGAGGGAATGTTTTGGCTAATTTTGCTTGGGGAACCAATACCAGATGGGAGGCAAAGTGGGACAGTTTCAAGAAAAGTGCGAGCAGTCTTATTACTAAAGACGCAAACTGGTTCAGTAAATTCCATATTTGGACATTCGACTGGGATGAAAAGAGAATGAGTATTTATCTAGACGATGAATTGTTGAATCAAATCGATTTAACCACGACCATTAACGGAACTGCAGCTTGTTCTGGGCAAAACGCTTTCAAAAGACCACAATATTTATTGTTGAACTTGGCCTTGATTTCAAATGCGACACCTGTTTCTAATCTTCCTTTTCCCACAGAGTACGTTGTTGATTATGCTCGTGTTTATCAATATGACACTAGTTTATCTGCAAATAAATTTCAGAAAGGAGATCCTGTAAAACTATATCCCAATCCGGTAAAAGACATACTAAATATAACATATCCAAATGGAGCTTCCAATTTTAAAATGTTTGATGTTACTGGAAAATTATTGGTAGAAGGTAGTGGAACGCAGGTGGATTTAAGTGATTTTCAAAATGGCGTTTATTTTATTAAAGTTGAAAATTCAGAAGCTGTTAAATTCATTAAGAAGTAAGTAATAGTTTTTAAATTAAGTATTCAAATTTTGGTGAACTTATTAAACGATTTTTAAAGGCAAAAAATCGTTTAATAGCCGAGGTATTACTTCACAGTACTTTTATTTTCACAGGAGTTCAGTGAACTTTGTTTGAAAGATTTTTAACGCAAAAAAAAGGTAGAAGAACAAGACGAAATGGATGGTTTATTTAAATATTATACTAAGGCTATATTGGATAAAAAAACTTTAGTGTTACCGCATTTTATAATTTAAAGCAATTATAAGCATTAAATTTTCATTAGATAAGAACCTCTGCTACACCGAATCCATCCTTTATTGCGTTGGTTATGTTTTTGAAATCAAGAAGTTTGCAAAAAACCGCAGACTTCTTCGATGACAATAAACAATATTAATGTATTTAATTCATAATGTTGCAAAGTATAATAGGATTATTTAATCCATTACTAAATACAATCCCATTTTCCAACACCCTTTATTTTTATATTTTTTGGCGCTTAAAGAATACAAATGCCATTTAAATTAGATACAAATCCCCTATGCTGTAATTGGCTAATAATTTAATTTAGCATCATTAAGAGTTGATCAAATATCTTATAAGTTTATAACATACAATGACTTAAAAACGATTTACTCTTATTCTAATTTACCACAAATTAAAACAGAATAACATATTAAAACATTATGGGATCTATTTCTTTTCAATCTGCTACATTATCTTATCACAAGTTGCTATTGTGCTTAGTGGTTTTACTAGGTTCCAATTTTGCAGCTTTATCGCAGCAAAAGAATAAAACCACGCCATTGTATATGGATTCTAGCCAAAAGGTTGAAAACCGGGTAACCGATTTATTAGGTCGGATGACATTGGAAGAAAAAATAGCTCAAATGTGTCAATTTGTAGGTATTGAGCATCAAAAACAATCCTACAAAGAAGCAAAAGGAAAAAATATTGCTATAAATGATGATGCAGCATCTGTTTATGGTTTTAGTTTTGATTCCTTACGAAATATGGTGCGTCACGGAAAGATAGGTTCATTTCTTCATATTGTCACTGCTAAAGAAGCTAATGATATGCAACGTTTGGCTATGCAGAGTCGCCTTAAAATCCCTTTACTATTAGGAATAGATGCAATACATGGTAATGCGATGGTAAGTGGCTGTACTGTTTTTCCAACACCCATGGGATTGTCTAGTACATGGAATCCAGAATTGGTTAGGCAAACAGCGGTAGTAACTGCCAATGAAATGAGAAGTTCTGGTTTGCATTGGACTTTTACACCTAATATTGACGTTGCCCGTGACGCCCGTTGGGGTAGAGTTGGAGAAACTTTTGGGGAAGACCCTTATTTGATTTCTCAAATGGGAGTAGCCATGGTAAAAGGTTTTCAAGGAGATGGGAAAGATGGAAAATACAATGTATTATCCGGTATAAAGCATTTGATAGGTGGCGGTCAATCTGTAAATGGCACAAATGCTGCGCCAACAGATATTTCAGAAAGAACGTTATGGGAGGTTCATTTGCCTCCATACAAAGCTTGTATAGATGCTGGTGCTGCCACTGCAATGACTGCTCACAATGAGTTGAATGGTATTCCTTGTCACATGAATGACTATTTGATGGAAGAAGTAATGCGAAAAAAATTAGGGTTTAAAGGCTGGTATATTAGTGACTGGATGGATATAGAACGTTTGCATATTATACATCACTCGGCAGCAAATCAAAAGGAAGCCGTTTATCAAACCGTAAAATCAGGTATGGATATGCACATGCACGGACCTGGTTTTATGGAACCTTTACTCGAATTGATAAAAGAAGGCAAAATTTCAGAAAGTCGAATTGATGAATCAGTAAAAAGAATTTTAGCTGATAAATTTAAGTTAGGAATATTTGAAAATCCTTTCGTAAATGACAATATTGAGGGTCAGGTATTCACTCCAAAAAGTCAGGCGTTAAATCTTCAGGCAGCAAGAGAATCGATTATTTTGCTTAAAAATCAACAGATTTTACCTCTAAATGCTACCAAGAAAAAAATATTTATAACGGGGCCCAATGCCGACAATCAAACCATTTTAGGAGACTGGGCCTTATTACAACCCGATAATAATGTAATTACCATAGTAGAAGGAATCCGCGCGGAAGCACCCGCTGGAACTTTGATCGATTATCTTCCATCAGGAACCGTCAAAAAGATTGAGCAAGCAAACATTCAAGAAGCAGTTGATAGAGCCAAGTTGGCAGACGTAACAATTGTGGTTGTAGGAGAAAATTCTCTACGATATGATAAAGGACATACCTCCGGCGAAAATGTAGATCGTGATGATATTGAATTATTTGGTCAGCAAAACCAATTAGTTTCTGCCCTTATCAAAACTGGTGTTCCAGTAATTGTGGTGTTGGTAAATAGTCGTCCATTGGCAGTATCGAAGCTTACCGAAAATGCGGCAGCATTAATAGAAGCCTGGGAACCCGGTAATGCAGGAGGTAAGGCTTTAGGTGAAATTATTTTCGGAAAAGTGAATCCATCAGGAAAACTGACCATGAGCATTCCTAGAAATATTGGTCAGATACCAACTTACTATAACATGAAGGCATCTAATTATTTTCATAAATATATCATGACGGAGTCTGGTTCGCCCTACCCATTTGGTTATGGACTAAGTTACACCAATTTTAAGTTTAGCGATTTGAAATTATCATCAGATACTATTGAAAGTGGAGCTTCAGTAAATATAAGTGTGAAAGTAAGCAATGACGGAAGAATGGCAGGTGATGAGGTAGTACAGGTTTATATCAGAGATATTGTTAGTTCAGTTACCAGACCCATTAAAGAATTAAAGGCATTTAAAAGGATTTCTTTAAAAGAAGGAGAATCTAAAACAGTTGAATTTACGATTAGTCCGGAGGATTTTAAGTTTTATGATAAAGATATGAACTGGATTTTAGAATCTGGAGATTTCTCTATTATGGTGGGTAGCTCCTCCAGAGATAATGATTTATTGACAAGCATTTTAAAAATCAGATAATATAATTTGAATTCAACTAATAAATTCAAAGATGTTATTTTGACTGATTTGCACCTGTTAATTGAACGTTTTGTCAATTTATAGTTCATAAATTTAATTTAAATTTAGATAATGTTTTAAAAAAAAATGAAAACAGCTAAAAATAAAATATAGGTTCAACCTAATAAAAAACTTGGGAATGGTTCCCGATACTATGTTTAATAAAAAAAATAATTAATTATGAAAAAGAATTCCTCTTCTATGAAAACATTAAAATTAGCGTGTATTGCTCTTTTTTCAGTTTTTTGTTGCTTGTTTGCCAATACAACAATGGCGCAAACCAAAATTTTAACAGCTGTTTCGACTCCACCTGTTTGGGCAACAGGCACTTGGACTAATGGTATGCCAGCTATAGTTGCCAACAATGTTGAATTTATTCAGGTAGCGAACACTATCCCTCTTTCTACCATTGATAATACCTATTATACTAGAAGGTTATTAAATCAAAATTCGGCAGGTGGTGCTGGTGCTAATATGGTACTTTCGAGTAATAATACAGCAAATGCCGTAGTTGTTGATGTTAATGGAGATGCTTTCTATACTACCACCACTGCTCAAATCGTTGTTCTGCATACTGCTACTGCAGCTGCTGGAACAAAATTTACGGTAGATTGTAATTTAAGAATAAATAATACTTTTAATACAACTTCTGCAAACAGACATAATATATTAAAAGTTATTGGTAGTGCTCTTAACGTGCTGGAATTTGGTCCTAATAGTGTAATAGACAATGTAGGATTTGGTGCTATAGCTGCATATCCTCAATTAGGAACAATACTAATGAATGGAGAAATTAAAGGATTAGGTACTTTTATCTGTGGTACTGGTGGTGTTGCTGCTGGGTTTACTACCGGTTTTACCGTTTTTGGGCCAACATCAAATAATCCACTGTTCAATGGTTCTACTAATTCTATTACTTTAGTCGGCCTAGCTGAAGTAACAGTTAATACTAATGTTGGTAATACTTTTTATAAAAACACAGCAGGAGGTAAACTTCAGTTTAATAATTTTCCCAGTGGTGCTTCTGCCAAAATTACATTTAATACTGCCAATGTTTGGAATAGTATTTTGAGAAGTTCAACTTGCTCTTCAGACGGCAATACCGGAGCAAATGTAATAATTAATGACAATCAAACATCAAATGTAGGTGCGATTGAAATGGTTCAAGGCGTATTATCAAGCGTAAATACAGGTTCACCGGTTATAAACCTTACCGTTGCTGCGGGCAAAAGTGTTACTTTTGGTGATAGCTCTGCGAATACATGGGTTGCAGGCTCAAAATTGAATATTTATGGTTTCGATGCTGCAACCTCTATTAAATTTGGCACAAATGGTGCTGCCCTAACAGCACTTCAATTGGGAATGATTGTTATCAAAGATGGTGCAAGCGCAGGTCAAGCAGTAGGACTAGATGCTACAGGAAAATTAGTTGTAGCTACTTTATCCATTAAAGATAATTTTGCACAATTCGGCTTTAAATCTTACCCAAATCCAGCAAAAAATGTAATTAATATAGCTGCTGCAAAAAGTATCGATAGCGTTTCTTTTTTCAATGTATTAGGGCAAAAAGTACAAAGTAACTCTGTTAATGCAGCTCTAAAACAAGTTGATATTTCTAATTTACAAAATGGAGTTTACCTAATGGAAGTTACCATAGACAATGCCAAACAAGCTTTTAAAATAGTTAAACAGTAGACACTTAAAATCTACCTCTGAGCGCTATCTAGAGGTAGTTTTAAAAAAATTACACGCGCACCGCTCCCCAGTAAATCAAGCTTACAAATTTATTGTCACAGTAAGGTGTCAAAATTCTTTATCCAACTACAATTTTGAGCTGGAGTTGAATTAATTTATAAAAATCGAAGCAAATATCAAGAAATAGCTTTAACCAGCGAAACAAATCCTGAAAATAGAAGATAAAAACAGAATCAAAATATTGATATTACCTCGATTGCTTAAAAAAAATCATTTAAATCGTCAGTAAAAAATGGACTGATTTAAACCAAAATTAAGAGCGTGTTTTTACCAAAAAAGCACCTTTGAAATTAAAAACTGATACTATGAATGACCTCACCGTAGTGTAGACAATACTTATAAACTTTGCTACTTGATGATTAGCATCTGCTTAAAGTTTAATTTGGAAAAGTTGAGGTCAAAAAAAGCACCTAAATTAATATTAGACACCTAAAGAGAGATAGCACAACCTCTCTTTAGGTGATTTAATTTAATATTAAAATAGACTACAATGATAATACATCCCGACATTAATGAGTCTTATACTGACAAGCATTTTTCTCTTTATATAACTATCAGCATAATATCAACGTTTCTCACACTTCGTGATGTTGAAAAAACACTCAGCGAAATCGTAAGATTATAACTAATGTTTAAGCCAAAAAATATATAATAAATAAAAATAATGAATATCAATTTTGAAAGTCGTTTTGCAGTAAGTCCAAAAGAAGCAAAACAAATGAACACCGCAGCGTTGCGAGAAAATTTTTTAATTGAAACCATTTTCAGTGCTGATGAAGTTATGCTTACTTTGTCACATTTCGACAGGTATATAACCGGAGGTGCAATGCCAATAAAACAAAAAATTGTTTTGCCAAATCCAGACAATTTAAAAGCAAACTATTTTCTGGAAAGACGAGAAATTGGTATTATCAACGTGGGTGGTAAAGGAATTATTACTGCAGATGGAGAACAATTTGAAATCGATTTCAAGGAAGCACTCTACCTTGGAAAAGGAATTAAAGAAGTATCTTTTGAATCGATTGATTCTAATCTGCCGGCAAAATTTTATTTAAATTCTGCTCCTGCCCATCATACTTATCCATCAAAAAAAGTAACCAAAGATGAGGCCGAAATTGTAGAATTAGGATCGATGGAAACGGCCAATCACCGCATCATCAACAAATTAATTGTGAATAGCGTGGTGCAAACCTGCCAAGTTCAAATGGGTATGACTGAGTTAAAAACGGGAAGCGTATGGAATACAATGCCTGCCCACGTACATGACAGAAGAATGGAAGTGTACTTTTATTTTGAAGTTCCAGAAAACCAAAGCGTTTGCCATTTTATGGGACAACCGCAAGAAACAAGACACATCTGGATGCAAAACGAACAGGCTGTAATTTCGCCCAATTGGTCGATCCATTCTGGAGCCGGAACGTCAAATTACAGTTTTATATGGGGAATGGCAGGCGAAAACTTGGATTATGGAGATATGGATCATTGTCTCATTACTGATTTAAAATAATCAGCCATGAAAATCATTAAATATTCTTTGGGATTTGCTTTTATCTTGCCATTTTTCTTGTTTGCGCAAACTAAAGCAAACATTAGTATTCAAAACAATTCAAATCTAGATCGAAAAGAAGCCGTCGTGTCCCTAAAATGGGAAACTATCTTATTGCAATATCCCCAAATAGACACCACAGGATTTGTAGTTTTCAACGCTATAACTAAAAAACAAATCCCATTTCAGTTCGAACACAAAGGAATAAAAACAATCCAAAATTTGTTGGTGCAGGTTGATGTTAAAGCAAAATCAGCACTTTCCCTTTTGATACAAAAAGGAAAACCGGGAATTTTTAACACCAAAACTTATGCCCGTTTTGTGCCGGAACGCAAAGATGATTTTGCTTGGGAAAATGATAGAATTGCTTTTCGTGCGTATGGTAAAGCCTTAGAAAAAACAAAAGAAGATGCTTATGGATTAGACGTTTGGGTAAAGCGTACGGATAAAATGATTATCAACGAAAGATACAAGCGAGGTGAATATCATATTGATCATGGTGACGGTATGGACTATTATCACGTTGGATTTTCATTGGGAGCTGGAAATATGGCGCCCTACATAAATGACACCATTCGCTTCTCGGGAAATTATCACCAATGGAAAGTATTGGATAATGGGCCTTTGCGTTCTACTTTCCAATTGATTTATGATACTTGGGATGCAGGCGGAATAAAAGTGAAAGCCACAAAAACTATTTCATTGGATGCTGGCTCACAACTCAATCGCATAGAAAATATTTATTCATTTGAAGGGAATAAACCGTTGCCAGTAGTTGTAGGAATCATAAAAAGACCTGAAACAGGAATTATATCCTTAAATGAGCAGCAAGGAATTATGTCCTACTGGGAACCTATTCACGGCGGAGATGGAACTACGGGAGTGGGAACAATACTAACAACTCCAGTCAGCAATATGGAAGTGGGCAATAGGCAAATGTTGGCCAAAACCGCAGTAAAAAACAATGAACCCATCATTTATTTCAGTGGAGCCGCTTGGGACAAGGCTGGAAAAATAACCAATGCCAAACAATGGTTCGACTATTTGGATAATTATTATCTACAAATAAAAGAACCCTTAATCATTACTGTAAAGTAAATAATAACTATTTAAACACAAATTATGTCGATTAATCTATTTGATTTAACTGGAAAAACAGCACTTATTACGGGAGGAGTTCAAGGCCTAGGAATGGCAATGGCAAAAGGGTTGGGTCAGGCAGGAGCGAAAATTGTTGTAAGTAATAGTTCTTCAATGGAAACATTAAATAACGCTGTGGCAGAGTACAAATCATTGGGAATTGAAGCCTATGGGTATCTATTTGATGTAACCAATGAAGCTGCCGTAATTGCTAATATTAAACTAATAGAAGCCGAAGTTGGCCCTATCGATATTTTGATAAACAATGCTGGAATCATTAAAAGAACTCCTATCGTAGAAATGACAGTCGAAGATTTTACGGCGGTAATTACAGTAGATTTAATCAGTCCTTTTATTGTTTCTAAAAATGTTGCTAAAGGTATGATTCAACGTGGTGGTGGAAAAATCATCAACATTTGTTCTATGATGAGTGAACTAGGTAGAGATTCCGTAAGTGCTTATGCTGCTGCCAAAGGGGGATTGAAAATGCTTACTAAAAATATGGCAACCGAATGGGCAAAATTTAATATTCAAACCAACGGGATTGGTCCTGGTTATTTTGCAACAAGTCAGACAGCTCCAATTAGAGTGGACGGACATCCGTTTAATGATTTTATAATAAGCAGAACACCTGCCGCTCGTTGGGGTAATCCTGACGACTTGCAAGGAGCTGCCATCTTTTTATCATCAAAAGCAAGTGATTTTGTAAACGGTCACATTCTATATGTTGATGGAGGAATTTTGGCCACCATAGGGAAACCATCTAATGAAGATTAATACTGATTTTTTAGCTTCCTAAGAAGTATAAATTTTGTACCTTTCAAATAATGATTTAATACATAAAACAATGAAAAAAATTAAAGCAATAGTTCTAATTCTAAGTGTAATTTTGACCGTTTTTTCGGTAAATGCTCAGATAACTCTTTCTCCAGTATTAGGAAATAATATGGTGATGCAACGCAATTCAGAAGTTAAAATATGGGGTAAAGCGAATTCTAATAAAAAACTAAAGATTACAACTGGCTGGAATAAAGCTGTTGCAACTGTAACTTCTGATGAAAAGGGTGATTGGTTGGTTAAAGTTAAAACTACTGAGGCCGGCGGACCCTATATCATAAGTATTGAAAGCGGCAAAGAAAAAATACAACTCGAAAATATTCTTTTAGGCGAAGTTTGGCTTTGCAGTGGGCAATCCAATATGGAAATGCCAGTGCAGGGATATGGATATCAACCTGTTATTGGTTCGGCTGACGCATTACTCGATGCAGACAATCAGAGTCTCAGATTGTTTACTGTAAAAAAAGCTCCAATGGCAACACCACAAGATGCTTGTAACGGAAAATGGGAAGTGGCCAATGCAGAGAGTGTTGCGAAATTTAGCGCTGTCGGATATTATTATGCTCGTTTATTACAGCAAAAATTAAAGGTTCCTGTTGGAATAATTTGTTCAAGTGTAGGTGGCACTCCTATTGAAGCTTGGATGAGCAGCAAAGCATTAGCTGATTTTCCAGAACAATTCGAGAAATATAAAAAAGCAGCCGCAGAGCAAGTTCGCGCATGCCATTTATACAACGGAATGATATATCCATTGTTAAATTACAATATTAAAGGAGTTCTTTGGTATCAAGGCGAAGCAAACCGTAAAGATTATATGTATTATGCTGATTTATTAAAAGCGATGGTTACCGGTTGGCGAAGTGATTTTGGTGTGGGTGAATTCCCTTTTTATTACGTCCAAATCGCACCTTACTCTTACGGGGAAAGCAACGCGCCAGGAACCGCTTTTATGAGAGATGCGCAGCTCAAAGCAATGTCTATAATACCCAATTCTGGAATGGTTTGTACGCTCGATTTAGGCAGTGAATCCTGGATTCACCCGGCAGAAAAGCAAGCAGTAGGCAAAAGACTTGCTTCATGGGCATTAGCAGAAACTTATGGTTTTAAAGGACTTCCTTATAAATCTCCCACTTATAAAAGTATGGAAGTCAAAGATAATCTTGTAACTATTTCATTCAATGATGCTCAAGTTGGTATGACTTCTTTTGATAAAAATGTGGATTGTTTTGAATTGGCTGGAGCCGATAAAATATTTTATCCTGCCAAAATGACCCCAATGAATAATGAATTTAGAAAAATTCAGGTTGTCTCAGAGAAAGTACAAGCTCCTGTGGCATTGCGTTATGCTTTCAAAAACTACCCAAAAACGGAAGGTTATTTATTTGGTGTAACTGGATTGCCTGTTCCTTCATTTAGAACCGATGATTATTAGACCAGAATTGTAGTTAATATGAATTACAGCACATAGTAAGTTTTCATTGCCATTTTATAAGTAAAGAACATAAAATAATATCGTGTATATTTCTATTGAAACCGCTATGATTGCTGATAATTTTACATTATACAATACTACAATATACAATTCTTACTATTTTATTTGCATTTTTGTGAAATTATTTATTTTCAAACATTGTTGTCCGGTAAAACTTATCGGATTTTAATTTTTGCTATATTTTATAAGCATTCGAGAAGTTTTATTCTTGATCAGCTTGTTTTTAAGTGTCCTCCTTAGAATTCGATACGCAAAAAAATAAAATTTTCAATTTGATTTATCGT
>JAYVIK010000164.1:0-4074 GCA_043770265.1 Flavobacterium sp.
GAGTTTAAAAAGTTATCAAAGTCGTTCAAAAATATTGAAACTTATGCTTCAAATAACGAGGATGATTTTCACATTAAAATTATCAACTAATGAGAAAGGTAGTTATTCTTTTTTTTGCGTTCATATTTCAAATAAATTATAGTCAAGAACTTTTTGTAGTTACTGATCCTGCAAGTAATGTTCCTGCAAATACGTTGAGCGTAAGAGTGATGCAATCCGTTTTTAAAGAGCAAGTTGAAACCGGCTATAATTACCACGCAATGCCAGAAATAACGTATGGCATTTCTAAAAATTTAATGGTAAGAAGTACAGTATTCGTGAGTACGAGATCCAATACTATTATTGCAGAAGGCGCAAGCTTTTATGCAAAATATCGCGTTTTCTCAACAGATGATGTCAACAGCCATTTCCGCATAGCTACTTTTGGGCGGTACAGCTTTAACAAAGCCGACATTCACCAAGATGAAATTGAAATTATGGGACACAATACTGGTTTTGAAACAGGAATTATTGCGACCCAACTCATCAAAAAAGTCGCAGTAAGTTCTTCGGTAAGTTTTGAAAAAGCTTTTGATAACAAACCTGACTATGTTTTTCCATCAAATCAAGGCGACAATGCTACGAACTACACACTTTCGATTGGAAAATTGATGTATCCTAAAAAGTATACCAGTTATAAGCAAACCAATATCAATTTAATGTTAGAGTTTTTAGGTCAAACGATTAACCAAAACGGAAAGTCTTATCTTGATGTCGTGCCATCGGTTCAATTTATTATCAACAGTCAGGCAAGAATTGATGTAGGATACCGCCAAGAATTGTATAATTCAATGGTTCGTTCTGCACCTAATGGCGTGTATTTTAATTTGGAATACAATTTTTTCAATGTGATCAAATAAATTGTATGCGAATTATACAACTTAAATACAACAGACTGTAAACGATTAATAAATAACATTTTGTGCTATTATATAGCATAAATTAACAAACAACTTAAAACTTAAAAAAAATGAAAAAAATAATTCTTTCAGCCATAGTAATGGCTTTCGTATTGGTTTCTTGTAACCAAAAAAATAAAGAAGTTGAAACATCAAATACTCCAATGATGAAAAATGATACGACTATGTCCGTGAAAGATACCACAATGATAGAAAATGACACTACAATGACAAAAGACAGCAAAACAAAACTTTATGCCTGTCCGATGCATCCAGAAGCTCAGGGGAAATTAAACGACAAATGCCCCAAATGCGGAATGGATTTGACCGAAGAAGTTAAGTAAATTAGCAACACTGACAGCGTTTTAAACCCTGTCAGTGTTAAATATTAAACCTTATGGTAGAAAAATTAATATCATTCTCACTCCGAAATCGAGCCGTTGTCTTGCTGGTTTCAGCCTGCCTATTTGCTTGGGGCGTTTACAGCGTGCAACAAAATCCCATTGACGCCATTCCAGATTTATCCGAAAACCAAGTTATTGTTTTTACGGAGTGGATGGGAAGAAGCCCACAGGTTATAGAAGCTCAAGTAACCTATCCTTTGGTTTCTAACCTGCAAGGCATTCCAAAAGTCAAAAATATTAGAGGTGCATCTATGTTTGGGATGAGTTTTGTCTACATTATTTTTGAAGATGATGTCGATATTTATTGGGCAAGAACTCGGGTTTTAGAACGACTAAATTATGCCCAACGATTATTACCACAAAATGTAGTTCCAACTTTAGGACCTGATGGTACAGGTGTGGGTCACGTTTTTTGGTATCATTTAAATGCCAACGGAATGGACTTGGGAGAACAAAGAGCTTTGCAGGATTGGTACGTGAAATTCGCCTTGCAAACCGTTCCTGGAGTTGCCGAAGTGGCTTCGTTTGGTGGTTTCGAAAAACAATATCAATTAGTGTTAGACCCATTGAAAATGCAATACTACAACGTTAGTATGATGGAAGTAATGAATGCCGTCAAAGCAAATAATAACGACGTTGGTGGACGAAAATTTGAAATGAGCAATATGTCCTACATAGTTAGAGGTTTGGGCTATATCAAAAACATAAAAGACGTTGAAGAAATTGCCATTAAAAACTATAATTCCGTTCCGGTAAAAGTTAAAGATATTGGTTCAATACAAATGGGAGGCGATTTACGTTTGGGAATTTTTGATGAAAATGGCACTGGTGAAGTCGTTGGTGGAATAGTAGTAATGCGCTATGGCGAAAATGCTGATGAGGTAATAACGGCAGTAAAAGAGAAAATGAAAGAAGTCGAAAAAGGATTGCCCGAAGGCGTTACTTTCAAAACTTCTTATGATAGAAGTGAATTGATTGAAAAAGCCATCGCATCAGTCAAAGGCACTTTAATCGAAGAAATGATAGCCGTTTCAATAATTGTGTTACTGTTCCTTTTTCATTGGCGTAGCGCTTTGATTATACTTATTCAATTACCGATATCGGTGTCTATTGGCTTTATTCTGCTCGAAGCATTTGGTATTTCTTCTAATATTATGTCATTAACAGGTATCGCTCTGGCAATTGGCGTTGTCGTTGACGATGGAATCGTAATGGTTGAGAATGCCTATAGGACAATTTCGGAGAAACAGGAAGAAATGGATCATAATCAGTAATTGGAAATAAGATGATAAATAAAATCAAAAATATATTCAAAAAAGAAAACGATCCGCTATCTCCTGAAGATAAGTTGAAGCTTATAGAAAGCTCCTCCAAATTAGTAGGTCCAGGTGTATTTTACTCCACAATAATTGTAATTACATCCTTTTTGCCCGTATTTCTTCTCACGGGAATGGAGGGCAAGTTATTTGGACCATTAGCTTGGACGAAATCGTTTATACTGATAGTTGATGCTTTTTTAGCCATTACACTTACACCAGTGTTAATTAGTTTTTTACTAAAAGGAAAACTTCGCCCAGAAAACAAGAACCCAATTAACAAAAAATTGGAAAGCATTTATACACCCATTTTAATTTTTTGTTTAAAATGGAGGAAAACGGTTTTGGGCATCAACATCATTGCCTTGCTAATTGGCGTATTGATGTTTACTCGTTTAGGTTCAGAATTTATGCCTCCTTTAGATGAGGGCTCCGTACTGTTTATGCCAGTCACATTGCCCGATGTATCCAACTCCGAAGTGAAAAGAATTCTTCAGGTTCAGGACAAATTGATAAAATCAATTCCCGAAGTGGCTCACGTGTTGGGAAAAGCAGGCAGGGCAAATACAGCAACTGATAACAGTCCCATAAGTATGGTTGAAACAATTATTTTGTTAAAACCGCAAGCAGAATGGCGAGAAGACAAAACCAAGAATGATATTATCACGGAAATCAACAATAAACTACAAATTCCTGGTGTAACCAATGGTTTTACGCAACCTATTATCAACCGCATCAATATGCTTTCAACGGGAATCAGAACCGATGTAGGAATAAAAATCTACGGAGCAAGTTTGGATACCATCAATGTTTTGGCTCAAAAAATTAAAAAAACATTGGAAGGAACTTCCGGTGTAAAAGATTTATACGCTGAACCAATAACAGGTGGAAAATATATTGATATTGAAGCAAAAAGAGATGTTATTGGCAGATATGGACTTTCAATTGATGATATAAATAATGTAGTTGAAGCTTCTATTGGAGGTATGAAACTAACCACAACTATCGAGGGAAGAGAGCGTTTTTCTGTAAATGCACGATATGCTCAAGAATATAGAAATAGTCTTGAGGCTTTAAAAAAACTGCAAGTGCAAACAATGGATTTTGGTCCAATACCATTAGAAACTGTAGCTAATATAAAAATAAGCGATGGTCCGCCAATGATAAATAGCGAAAATGCAATGCTTCGTGGCACTGTTTTGTTCAACGTTAGGGAGCGTGATTTAGGAAGTACAGTTAAAGAGGCACAAGAAAAACTCAATGCAATGATAACTAGAATGCCAAAAGGATATTATGTGGAATGGAGCGGACAATGGGAAAATCAAATCCGGGCCAACAAAACATTAAGTTTAATACTGCCTATTGTTGTGGTCATTATATTTCTTGTTTTATATTTTACGTATCATTCAATGAAAG
>JAYVIK010000165.1:0-11717 GCA_043770265.1 Flavobacterium sp.
GGTCCGTTCGTCTACCGGTTAGGACACTTGGTTTTCATCCAAGAAATGGGAGTTCGATTCTCCCACGGACTACAATTAGTTGTAAATAAGTTTTATAAAATAAAAATAAGTGTCTCTTATTATTATTTTATTAGTTAAAACCAAAGTGATTGTTGAAGACAATTGTGGGAGGTTTTTCTTTTTTAACTGATAGTTTATAACAATTAAAATAAGAGAAAAAATGGCAAATCACAAGTCAGCTTTAAAAAGAATTAGAAGTAACGAGAAAAGAAGAGTTTTAAATAGATACCAACATAAAACTACTCGTAATGCAATAAAAGCATTAAGATTATCTACAGATAAAGAAGATGCTTCATCTAAATTGTCTAGTGTAATTTCTATGATCGATAAATTAGCAAAAAAGAATATCATACATGATAACAAAGCTTCTAATTTAAAGTCTAAATTAACAAAGCATGTAGCTAAGTTGTAGTTAGAAATTACAATTTATAGCATAGAAAAGTCCCGATAATTTCGGGACTTTTTTTATGGAGTTCATTTAAATTTTACTTTTCAGAGATTCTAACATTTCTTTAGAAATGGGTTTAGATAAAAAATCAATTACCGTAGAATATTTTTTTGATTTTTCTAAATCCTCCGGATCGATTGTAGAGGATAAGATAATGATTTTGGTGTTATGGAACTCAGCATATTCTGAAGTACTGAAACTATCTAAAAATCCCCAACCATTCATAACAGGCATGTTTAAATCCAAAAAAATTAATTGAGGTCTGTTTTTGGTTTTAGCAATTGTTTTGATTTCATCAAAGTATTTAATTGCTTCCTCTCCATTTTTGGCAGTAGCTATTTCATTTGAAAATGAAGTTTTGGAAATTATCTTTTTACATAGCATCAAAGTGATGGGGTCATCATCAACACATAAAATTGTCTCTAACATTATTGTTTATTTTTAAAAGTTAGTGTAAATGTAGTTCCAACATTTACTTTACTTTCTACACTTATAGTTCCTCCCATAGTTTCAACCTGAGATTTTACTAGATATAGACCTAATCCTTTACTGTCAGGATAATCATGAAACCGTTGATAAAGACCAAAAATTTTATCTTTATTTCTCTCTAAATCAATTCCTATGCCATTGTCCTTAAAAATTAAAACTACATTGACTCCTACTTGATGAGCTGTTATTGTTATTTTTAATTTACGATTTTCGGATTTATATTTAATAGAATTAGTCAATAAATTTAGTAAAATACTTTCAAGGTAGGACTTATTGGCATTTATAAAAGATACTTCCTCGAAATCAAATAATATGATGGGTTTGTTTAATCCAATGAGAAAATTTAATTGACCAAAAACGTCTTCAAAAAGATCTTTTAGCATTAAAGATTCCTTCTCGAAGGAATGATTGTCTTTGATGATAATTACCTTAACTAAATCATTAATGGTTTCATTTAATAATTGAGTTGATTTATTGAAACCATCAATTATTTCCTTAAGTTCTTGATTTTCAATAGGAATATCTTCAATTAAATTTAATAAGCCTGTTAGATTAGACAAGGGAGCACGAAGATTGTGTGATGTAATATAAGAAAATTGCTTTAAATCTTTATTGTTTTTAGTCAACTCTTTGATGAGTTGTTCTTTTTCGACTTCTTGCTTTTTTTCTTCTGTAATATCTCTTTGTATCGAAACCCAATGCGAAAGTTCTCCATCCGAATCATAAACAGGCAACATATTAAAGCTTACCCAATAAGCCTCATTATTTTTCTTATAACTGAGCGTTTCGATTTGGCATTCTTCTTTATTTTTTATGGCATTAATTAGTTTTTCATGTTCATAAAGATCAGAATTTGGCCCCATAAAAATCTCTACTGATTTTCCTATAATTTCATTAGGAATGTAACCAGATGTAAGAGAAAATGCTGGGTTTATGTACACAATACGAGGAATTTTACCCTCATTCAAGTTGGCTTCTGTAATAATTATAGAATCTTTTGTGTGGGTAATTACTGTTTCCAAGAGTTTAAGTCGCTGTTCTTCCTTTTTTTGTTTGGTAATGTCTTGGATTGCACCAATCATTCTCACTGCTTTGCCGTCTTCATCTTTTAAAATAAATCCTCTGTCTAAAACGTATTTATAAGAGCCATTAGCACATTTAAAACGGTATTGGTCTTGCCATTTTTCAGTTTTTTGTTCAATAAAAGAGTATAATTTTATCGACATTTTTATGGTGTCTTCGGGGTGAATATTATCAAACCACCATTTAGAACTTTTGCCTATTTCCTCTTCTTTATATCCAAAAATATCTTGAATTCCTAAGCTCCAAGTCATCGTATCCTCTGTGATTCTCCAATCCCAAATAATATCACTTGTTGCTTTTGATACTATATCATATCTTTCATTTGAATCTTTAATTTCTTTATTTGTATTTTTTAATTTTTTATAAATTTCATTATTTCGAATGTCATTTTTATACAAAACATATTTTAGAAGTATTCCAGAAATTAAAATAAATAGTATTTCATTTACAAAATTAAATGAGGTAGGATTTGATGGAAATACTGTTAAAAAAATTTCATGATAAATTATAACCAAAAATATGGATATAAGAATATAAATTAGGGTGATTTGATTGGTCTTGTTTTTCATTATTCAAATATAAAAAAATTTAAGTCATTATTTATACATTCAAAACTTATTTTAAAAGCTTTCTAATATGTCTAAATCATTAAACAAATTGCAAACAATTTTATAAAGGTTTTTTATATGAAAATAAAGTGTACCTTTGCGACCTCAAAAATAAATTAGATGGAAGCTATTAGAAACATTGCAATTATTGCCCACGTCGATCACGGTAAGACTACTTTGGTTGATAAAATTATGTATCACTGTCATTTATTTCGTGACAACGAAAATACTGGTGACTTAATACTTGATAATAATGACTTGGAGCGCGAAAGAGGTATTACCATTACTTCTAAAAATGTTTCTGTAGTATATAAAGGAACAAAAATTAATATTATTGACACTCCTGGTCACGCCGATTTTGGTGGTGAAGTAGAGCGTGTTTTGAATATGGCTGATGGAGTTTGTCTTCTTGTAGATGCTTTTGAAGGGCCAATGCCACAAACCCGTTTTGTATTGCAAAAAGCGCTTGACCTTGGTTTGAAACCTTGCGTTGTTATTAATAAAGTAGATAAAGAAAACTGTACACCTGAAGAAGTTCACGAAAAAGTTTTCGATTTGATGTTCGAATTGGGAGCAGAAGAATGGCAATTGGATTTTCCAACTGTCTATGGTTCTGCTAAAAATAACTGGATGTCTGATCATTGGGAAAACGTAACTGATAATGTAGAAGCCTTGTTAGATATGGTTATTGACAATGTGCCTGCACCAAAAGTATCTGAGGGGACACCTCAAATGTTGATTACATCTTTAGATTTTTCTGCTTTTACAGGTCGTATCGCTATTGGTCGTCTTGAAAGAGGTGTATTGAAAGAAGGAATGCCAATTTCTTTGTGCAAAAGAGATGGCGTTATTGTAAAATCAAGAATTAAGGAATTACATACTTTTGAAGGTCTTGGACGTAAAAAAGTACAAGAAGTAATCGCTGGAGATATTTGTGCTATTATTGGTGTTGAAGGTTTTGAAATTGGGGATACTATCGCCGATTTTGAAAATCCAGAAGCCTTACAAACAATCACTATTGATGAGCCTACGATGAGTATGTTGTTTACCATTAATGATTCACCTTTCTTTGGTAAAGAAGGAAAATTTGTAACTTCTAGACATATTAGAGATCGTTTGACGAAAGAATTGGAAAAAAACTTGGCAATGAAATTAGGCGAAACCGATTCGGCTGATAAGTTTATGGTTTTTGGTCGTGGTGTATTGCACCTCTCTGTTCTTATTGAAACCATGAGAAGAGAAGGTTACGAAATGCAAATTGGTCAACCGCAAGTTATCATCAAAGAAATTGATGGTAAAAAATGTGAGCCTATCGAGGAATTGACAATCGATTTACCAGAAACTCTTTCAGGAAGAGCGGTAGAGTTTGTTTCTTTCCGTAAAGGCGAAATGTTGAGTATGGAAACCAAAGGGGAACGTATGATTATAAAATTTAATATTCCATCTCGTGGAATTATTGGATTGCGTAACCAATTATTGACTGCTACTGCTGGTGAAGCTATTATGGCACACCGTTTTATAGGATATGAGCCTTACAAAGGAGAAATTTCTGGACGTAACAAAGGTTCGTTGATTTCTATGGAAAAAGGAAAAGCTATCCCTTATTCTATCGATAAATTGCAAGATCGTGGTAAATTCTTTGTTGAACCAAATGCTGAAATTTACGAAGGTCAGGTAATTGGTGAAAACTCTCGTGGAGACGATATGTGTGTAAACGTAACGAAAGAGAAAAAACAATCCAATGTTCGTTCTTCTGGAAATGATGAAAAAGCTAGAATTATTCCTCCAATCATTTTCTCTCTTGAAGAAGCGTTGGAGTACATTCAAAAAGATGAATATGTTGAGGTAACTCCAAAATCAATTCGTTTGAGAAAAATTTATTTGACTGAAACAGACAGAAAAAGATATAAAATCTAAATTTTCTAAAATAATAAATTGCAAATCCCAAATTCTAATAGCTAGAATTTGGGATTTTTGTTTTGTATAATTTTGTACATTTGTTTTATAAATGAAATAATTATGGGATTAGTATATGTAGACATAGAATTAGTTAATGATGGAGATTTAGAAATGTCCAGACGTAACATTATTGGAGAAGAGGAAGTTAAACACATGACAGTAAATATGCTTGTCGATTCTGGTGCATATAATATGTGCATAAACGAATCAATTCAAGAACAATTGGACTTACCATTCGTCGAAAAAAGAAAAGGAATTATTGCCAATGGAAGTATTGAAGAATACGATGTTGTTGGTCCTATTCAGGTAAAATTTAAAAATAGAAAAACGATTTGTTACGCAATGGTTTTACCAGGAAGTAATGAGGCATTATTGGGTGCTATTCCAATGGAGGATATGGATGTTTTAATCCACCCGTTGCGACAAGAGCTTATTGTAAACCCAGACCATCCTTATTATGCCCAAATGTCACTCAAAGGAATTAGAAAATGATGGTTAATATTTATACAAAAAATCCCAAAATCCAATAACTGGAATTTGGGATTTTTTTTATTTTACCTTTTCAAACTGAAATGCCCTTTTGCTTCTCTGCCATCATCCAGTTGTATGGTGTACCAATAATCATCTGATGGCAAAGCACTTCCATTGAAAGTACCATCCCAACCTTCGCTTGATGGAATTATTTTTTTGAGGAGTTTTCCATATCGGTCATAAATGTAAATTATGGAATTGGGGCTGAAAGTCGCATTGACTCCTTTTACTTTCCAATAATCGTTATATCCGTCATTATTTGGAGTGAAGAATTTTGGTACACCAACAACTGCTATTGTGATTTTGGTAATGGGTCTGCATCCATTTTTGTCATTAATGAAAACCTCATGAATTCCAGCTGGTACATTATTAAAGAAGTTGGAATCTTGATAAGGACCATATTCTTCATTTAAACTGTATTCATAGTCGCCTAATCCAGTTACATTTACCGTTACTGTATTGACATCAGTCATGTCAACAATTTGAATAGTATCTATTTTAGCCACATCCGAGGCGGTTACTTTGATAGTTCTAATACTGCCACAACCTGCACTGTTTAGTACTTCGACAATGTATAGTCCTTCTGAATTTACATCTAATGTATATTGGTTTTTACCTGATAAAACAGCACCATCTTTAGACCAAATATAGGTATAATTAATTGGTAGAGAACCATCTTGAATACCTGCATCGAGTTGTACAAAGAACGATGGGTCGTTTTGGCAGACTAATTTGTCATCGTTTCCATTGGTGTTCAAATTAATATTTGGTAAAGGTTGTACTACAAAAGGAATATCTATATATATTGAAGGACAGGAAGTGTTTGTTATTGTGCTTGTAACAACTGCTTTAATAGTTCTTGATTTAGTTTCGAAGGTGTCAGGAAATGGACTAATAATTGGGTTACCTAGAATATCAAGTAAAGGATTTCCGAGGTTGTCAAAATAAGTTATTGAAACATTACTTTGAGTTCCTAAAATATCACTTTCTAAATTTGGGGTAATAAATTTGAAAACACCATTTTGGTTTAAAGGATTATCTTCATTATCACATTCGATTCTTATATCTGTGAATGGAAGTGTTGCTGTAGGCATCTTGTCAACTTTGAATTCAATTAGCGTTTCATCAAAACATTTTTGTGTTGTCGTATTGGTTACAACAGCTTTTATAATTTGTGAAGTAGTAGTGAATTTCACTGGAAAAGGACTAAATATTAAAACTCCGTTAGCATCTTTCAGAGGATTATTTGCAGCATCAAAATAGGTCACAGTCACAGGAAAAGATTGATTTGTTCCTTTTAAAGTGTTTTCTAAACTAGTCGTATCAAAAGTGAAAATCTCATCTTGGTCGTCATCACATTGTCTGTAAATTGGTACAGGATTTGCAAAGGGGAGTTTTTCAACTGTTATAGTAACAAAAGGCCCCAATCCATAGCAGGCATTATCGGCATCACTATCCACGCGAACCCAAAGGTTTTGTGTATTAGGATAACCAATATTTCTATACTTAGAGATATCAACAATTGGATTCAGCTCTGCCAGAGCATCGGCTTGATTTCTATAGTAATTAATATTGTAATTAACTCCAAATGTAGTTGTTAATAAATCTTGAATAGTTGTTTTGGATGCTGTTAAGTCAAAAGTTGCAATTCCATCTCGGTTATCATTGTTGGCATTATTATTTCCATTGGTATCCAACAAATCGTCACAAGTAGTAGGTACTTTAATGTTGTAAGTAGAAGGAATATTTGTGGCCAAAACTTGTAATGTTATTTTAGAAACTCTAAAACAGCCATTAGTGTTTACAACCCTTGCCCAAACTGGCATTGTTCCCGCTGTTGTGTTTGTAAAAGCTAATGGATTTGCAATTAATTCAGAGGCATTTGCGGTATTGGCTCCAGCCAAAGAGGTGTAATAAGTAAAAGTTTCGTTGGTAAAATTACTGGAAATCAAATTGTTTTTTACGGTTAGATTAAAGCTTGAAATCGCATCTAAATCATCGTCACATTGAATAATTGTGGTATCATTTACTATTGGTAAGGCATAAATTGACAAAGTGGTTTCAGCCGAAGTCAATCCACATGAGTTTCCTATTTTGTTTAATTGAACTCGGTATTTATAACCATTCATCGTGTTTGAAACGTTGGTGATGGTTAATGTGTTTGTCGTGACACCAGCATAAGTTGTGCCGTCATTGAGGTTGTTCCAATTGACTCCATCTGTCGAAAGTTGCCATTGATAGGTGTTTCCTATATTATCCACCAATGTAATGGTAGCATTTTGTAATTCACAAGTTGGCGAAACAACAGGTTGTGTGGTTATTGTAATAGGAGCAGCTAATAGATAATTTTGATTTGGAATGCTATAAGGAGCTCCAATGACACGACCTTTTGAATCAATCGTTATAGGTGAATTCCCAAATTTTCCATCGCCATCGCCATCCGTAAATCCAGCTTCGATAACATCGAAACATAAATCTTTGTCGCTGTCTAAATCTCTATAATTTCCAATTACGTCGCCATCCAAATCAGCTCCGGTTTCTTCTGAATCTAGAATTCCATCATTGTCACTATCCAAATCTAAATAATCTGGAACTAAATCATTATCGCTATCGATAGGCGTAAGACCAGGTTCAAAAGCATTGTCTAAACCGTTATTATTGGTGTCAGAATTCGATGGAATAACAGAGTTATTTACTTGGGCTTCAATTGTATCTAAAATTCCATCATTGTCAGAATCTGCATCCAGTTGATCGGGAATTAAGTCTAAGTCAGAATCTTTTGGAACGCAAACTGCGAAAAATTTTAACGTGGACTTATTTGGAAGTGTGTCAGAAAGATTTTTATGTGTAAAACTGATGGTATTAGTTAAATAGGTTAAAAATTTGAAAGTTCCTTTTCCAGGGGCTAGCGGTGTACCGCTTGTGAGTTTGAATCGGATTTCGAAAGAAGAATATTCTGGTTTTACAGATTCATAACTCCCGTTATAGTCGGTGTCAATTTCTAATTGACCGTCTGGATCTAAGAGTGTTATTGTTTTATTGACATCAGAATTAATGACGTATTCTGCATCAATATTCATTAAATCGGTGTCATTTGCAGTATTTACATATTCAATTCCAACGCTTATAGGTTGAGCAAAAGTCATTTTATAAGTTACCCCACTAGCCTCTTTATTGATTTCAATATTTGCTTTTCCAGCGGGGATTTCAGTTATAAAACTACCATCAGCACTACCTATAAATTTTCCAATTGGCAATCCAGTTCCCGAAGTAATAGTTACTCCTGTAAACGAATTTGAGTAGGTATCAATTATTATATTCCCGGCATTTGAATTCGAAACATCAATATTTTGATTTCCAAAAGATTCAGTACAATTAAGGATTCCATCACTATCATTATCTAAATCAATGTTGTCATTAGCTTTGTCATTATCGATATTAGTTGGGCATTCACTTACTGGTATTTTATCAGAAAAGATTAAACCATTGCCTGGACAGCTAGAAATCCCGGCTCTTACCTGATAATATCCAGGAGCGGTTGGGGTATATGTGTTTGTGATTGCATCAGGATGCTGTATAGGGTCAATTGCTACTCCATTAAAATACCATTGGAAGTTGTCATATGACGATATATTACTTATTTTTAAAACTACATCTGGAATACAAGAGGATGTTGCACCAATTTTAATATCTGAAACAATTTCAGGTTTTAGGTCAAAACCTGAATAATAACCACCGTAGGTTGCGGCACCACTTGAGCCAAAATAAGAAACGTAAACTTGTTTATTAGAAAACACTGCTATATTACCTCTTAATCCTCTAATACTGTGCACTTCGAAAGCTGGATTGGCAGTTACGGGTTTTAGAGTTGCTGTCACTCCTGCAGGAAGTCCAGAAATAGGATAAATTGTGCCATTAATTCCTATTTGCAGACTTGCTCCGCTTTCTGTTACGATATTTAATCCGCTAGCTGTTGTGAATAATCTTGAACCAATTTGCTCTATAAATGGAATATTGTTTACAATATTTGGAGTGGCACAATTTAACGGCGGAACAAAAAACATTTCTTGATTGGCTTGACTTGATCCTCCAACGCTTTGGTAAGCAAAAACTGGTTTAGTAGTTCTCACATACATATTTCCATTTGTTCCATACAAAGCACCATCAATAGCTAAATATTCTCCAGCTTTTAGAGTTCTCGCGCTGACTTCATTAATAAAAATTTCAGTATTGTCTTCGTGAGCTACAATCAAAGGTCTTTCAGTGATGTCTAATCCAAAACCTCTAACAAAAATATATTTTGTTTCTTCTGTATTCTTACTTCTTATGTTTTCTATGGGAACAATTTGATCAAAACCTAAATCCAAATTATTATTAACATTTCCATTTGTGCCTCCAAAAGAACCACAATTAAAAGCAATTGGTTTATTTGATTTGACCAATGCACCAATTAATCCGTCTTTGTTTTCAATGTTTGTATCCTCGGTGGCTAAAACATAACTTTGTCCTCTATTTAATGTAATGCTAGCAGGAGTGTTTCCAGCGCTTGGATTATTTAATAAAGTTACTCCAGTTTTGATATCTTTGAATTCCACCAAAGTATTGTTTTCTGTGGCTAGAATTGACAAAAAAGTATATCTGAGCGGACTACTATTTGTTGTTGCAGTGTTTATAAAAGCACCCACTCTAAATTCTTTTCCTAACGCTGATATTCCTTTTGACACTAAAGAACTCGCTTGGTTATAGCCACCTGCCATTACTCTTGCCGCAACATAAACCAAACTTTCGGCCTCAATTATATAGCCTTTGTTAGAAAGAGGGATGTTCAGTAAGTTACTATCTGTCATTAGTTGAGTGTCATTTCCTAATCCAATGGAAGGCGATACATAAGGATTATTTTGAGATACAGTTACAGTGGTAAAACCAACACCAATGGCATTAATTTTTACTTTTACCGGAGTTTCACTTGGAGTGGAAATATATAAATAATGCTCTAATGCACCTACAGAACTTGAACCGGACAAAGGCGGAATATAATGCGTTTTGCTAAACTGAGCAAAACAAGATATACTTAAAAAAACAAAAAGAAATAGGGCGATTTTTTTCATTCTATAAAAATATAAAAAAGGATTATCTTTTTAACGAAAAATGACCTTTTATTATTTTGCCTTCGTCAAAATTTAAATGAAACCAATAATCGTCTGAAAGTAATTCGGCACCATTGTATTTACCGTTCCAACTCGGATTATTATAGTTGAGCTCTTTCAATAATTTGCCATAGCGGTCAAAAATGGTAATGGTTGCTTTTGGAAATAAATCTAGATTTTTGATTTTCCAAATATCATTATGGCCATCTCCATTTGGAGTAAAAAATCGAGGATAATCTAAAACATAAACCGTAAAAGGAAAAGATAATCCACAACTATTTTTGTCATTTGCATACGCTAAATATTTTCCAGGAACAATCCCTGTAAATAAGGGATTATCTTGAAAATAAGAGCCGTCAAGCGAAAATTCATAAGAGTCTCCATTGCCAGAAAATTGCAATAAAACTGAATTCATATTTCCGGCAAAATCATTGACTGTAGCACCTGTAATTGTTGCAATTTCTGAACTTGTAACGGTAAATTTTTTCACTGCCGAACATTCATTGGCATTCGTAACAGTGACCGAATAAGTACCAGCACTTAAAACTGAAATACCTTCTGTCCTTTCTCCAGTATTCCATAAATAAGAAGAAAAACCAGATGCTACACTTAAATCGGTTGTAGAACCTTTGCAAACAAATGCAGTTTCATCCTGAAAATTGTTTGGATTAAATGTGTTTACTACAAGGGTTATGGGAACAATTCCATAGCAATCAGGACCGTTTACAATTCGAGCTTGAATAATCTGTTGGTTTGAACTGGTATTTTTAAAAATATTGGGCAACGGATTTTTTTGAGCAATAGCATCGGTAGTGTTTGAATAATATTCAACTTTCATTCCCGCAGGCAAACCAGTCAAAACTTCTGGAGTTACTCGGGCATTCAAATCAAATTGATACAATCCATCTTGTACTATATCTTCATCGCAAGTTGGAACAGGATTTTGTGGTGAAATAGAATTATTTGCAATTTTTAAATCCAGTTGAGCATAATTTGCACATCCAAAAGAATTGGTAACTCTGGCAAAAAGTGTTGGAACTGTTAGTTTGTTTGTATAAGATGTAGGATTTAATATTGCATTTATTTTTCCTTCAGCATCCAAAAGTGATTCATAATAAACCACTGGACTTAAATTCGAATTATTATTTTTTATGATGTTATCTACTTTAGTTAAATCAAAAATAGAAATCCCGTCACTATTATCATCACATTGTGCAAGAGTTGCATCTGAAAGAATTATTTCAGGTGCAAATTCTAATTTTATTTCGTCTGATGTATCACAAGATGATGGCGTAAAAATGATTTCCACTTTGTAAGTCCCATTATCAATCACGTTTAGACTTGGGCTTTTTTCTAGAGGGAGTAACACACCATTTTTAAACCATTTGTAGT
>JAYVIK010000166.1:0-4042 GCA_043770265.1 Flavobacterium sp.
CAAGTGCAACATTAGGTTGGGATGCAACGACTGGAACAACACAGTACGAAATTGAAAATATGTTGTCAACACAATCTCAAGGGCAAGGCACAATAAGCATATCACCTACAAATTCATATGTACAACAAGGTTTAGTGCCTTTTACAGATTATAAATATTATGTCCGTGCCGATTGCGGTGCAGGGGGTTTTAGTCCTTGGGTTGGACCCTACAGCTATGCCACAACAGTTGCGCCGCCAGTATGTGGTGGCAGTTTTGTAGATAATGGTGGAAGTACTGGTGAATATGCACCCGATAGTTCTAATATTGTTACTATCTGCCCAACAATACCAGGAGAAGTAGTAACAGTAACATTTACATCATTTGATATAGAGCCCGAATTCGATGGTTTGTATGTTTATGATGGTAATACAACAAATTCAAATACAAGAATTTCATCAATTAACAATGGTGATAGTATCCCCGGCGGAGAACTTGGTGCATATTGGGGTACCAACATTCCAGCGCCCTTTACATCTTCTGCTCCAAATGGTTGTTTGACTTTCAAATTCATAAGTGATGGTGGCTCTGAACAAAATGGCTGGATTGCTAATGTAACTTGCGGACCACCGCCAACTTGTATAAAACCAAATCTGCTAACATCATCAGCAATTGGCGCTACAACAGCCTCAATAGGTTGGACCAATGTTGGCACAAACGTTGCTAACAACCAAATAATTGCAGTAGCTTGTGGCAGTGCAATTCCAGCAGCAAATAATCCAAACTGGATTGATGCAACTTCAAATCCTTTTTCTGTAACTGGTTTGACATCGGGTACTTGTTATGATTTTTATGTAAGAAGCTTATGTAGTGTTACAGATATAAGTGCCCCATCAATACCAACAAGCGGAACGACTCAAGTTTTACCGCCAAATTGTGGTGGTAATTTTGTAGATAATGGAGGAAGTACTGCTCAATATGCACCCGATAGTTCTGATATTGTTACTATCTGTTCACCTATACCAGGAGAAGTAGTAACAGTAACATTTACGTCATTTGATATAGAGCCCGAATTAGATGGATTATATGTTTATGATGGTAATACAACAAATTCAAATGCAAGAATTTCATCACAAAACAATGGTAATAATATCACTGGCGGAGAACCTGGTGCATTTTGGGGTACAAACATTCCAGGGCCCTTTACATCTTCTACTCCAAATGGTTGCTTGACTTTCAAATTCATAAGTGATGATGCCACTGAACAAAATGGTTGGATTGCTAATGTAACTTGCGGACCACCGCCAACTTGTATAAAACCAAATCTGCTAACATCATCAGGAATTGGCGCTACAACAGCATCAATAGGTTGGACCAATGTTGGCACAAACGTTGCCAGCAACCAAATAATTGCAGTAGCTTGTGGCAGTCCAATTCCAGTAGCAAATAATCCAAACTGGATTGCTGCAACTTCAAATCCTTTTTCTGTAACCGGTTTGACATCGGGCACTTGTTATGATTTTTACGTAAGAAGCTTATGTAGTGTTACAGATTTCAGTGCCCCATCACTACCAATAACTGCAACGACTCAAGTTTTACCGCCAAATTGTGGTGGTAATTTTGTAGATAATGGAGGAATTACTGGTCAATATGCACCCGATAGTTCTGATATTGTTACTATCTGCCCACCTATACCAGGAGAAGTAGTTACAGTAACATTTACATCATTTGATATAGAGCCCGAATTCGATGGTTTGTATGTTTATGATGGTACTACAACAAATTCAAATACAAGAATTTCATCACAAAACAATGGTACTAATATCCCTGGCGGAGAATCTGGTGCATTTTGGGGTACAAACATTCCAGGACCCTTTATATCTTATGCTCCAAATGGTTGCTTGACTTTCAAATTCATAAGTAATGTTAGCGGTGAACAAAATGGTTGGGTTGGTAATGTAGCTTGCGGACCACCGCCAGCTTGTCGACAACCGATTTTATTAACAGCTACAGCTGTTAATCAGGCTGGAGCGACTTTAGGTTGGACGCAAGCAGCTAATCCAGACGGAACAACAGCAACTGCATGGGAAATATTAGTTCTACCTGCGGGTTCTCCAATTCCTGCTCCAGGAACAGCGGGAATTCAAACAAATAATCCATTTCAAGTAAATGGTTTGACAGCAGGAACACGTTATGTTTTCTATGTTCGTGCAATTTGTTCAGGAACTAATAGTAGTTTGTGGAGTTCCTATTATTTTGTAACCACACCGACCAATGATGAATGTACAAATGCAATATTAGCAATTGTCAATCAAAACTTAAATTGTGTTCAGACTACACCTGGAACATTAATAGGGGCTACATTATCAAATCAGCCATCAACTTGTATTAACCCATCAACAAATAACGATGTATGGTTTACTTTTACTGCCACAGCAACTACACACATTATATCATCTGACAATATTTTAGAATATGCTATTTATCAAGGAAACGACTGTGGTGCATTGACACAAATAGGTTGTAACTCTGGCTCAGGACTTGTACCAGGAACTACTTATTTCATAAGAGTATATTCCGTCTATGCAGGACCACAAAATATAACTTTTAATTTATGTATTGGAACTATACCTTGCAGTGAAGCACCTGCTTTTTGTACAGGTCGAACTGTAAATTATGCCAACACTACCAATGTACCTAGTTTAGGAGAAATTGGTTGTCTATTTTCGACTCCAAATCCAGCATTTTTCTTTTTACAAGTTGACCAAGCAGGACCATTGAATTATTTAATTTCTCAAGTTGATACTAATAATAACTCGATTGACGTTGATTATGTTACTTGGGGGCCTTTTACTGATTTAGCAACAGCTTGTACAGGTATACCAGCAAATCCGCTGCCGGGAATAGATCCACCATTAACACCAGCCGATGGTTGCCAAAACACCATTCATGCATGTAGTTTTGCACCAGATCCAGAAGAAATTATCTGTATTCCTAATGCACAATTGTGCGAGGTATATGTAGTTATGATAACTAATTTTTCCGAACAAGCAGGAAGTATAACTTTTACTCAAACTAATGCCGGGGGTGGCACAACGCGTTGTTTTCCAATTAATACATTTAACTATTCAAAAAATTTATATTGTCAAAATGAATTACCAGATGCAATACCAGTTTTGGCTAATGGCGCAAGCGCAGGGACCTATACAGCATCGCCAACAGGCCTAGACATTGACCCAGTAACAGGCACGATTGATTTATCAGACAGTTTACCAGGGGCATATATTGTTACAAGCACTACATTGACTAGTACAGGAGGAGCATGTACAAATATCCCATCAATTATTACTACAAGAACGGTAATTATTACTGCTCCAGCAACTGGAACAATCGTTTATACACCAGCAATATATTGTGACGATATTTCCTTACAGCAACCAGTTACAAAAACAGGAACTCCAAACGGAAGTTTTTCTGCTTCACCAAATGGTTTGTCAATCAATACAGTAAATGGAGAGATATTGCCAACGGCAAGTATTGCAGGGGTATACATTGTTTCGTACACCGTTGCTGCAAATGGTGCTTGTCCAGCGTATACAACAACAACACCTATTGAAATTAAAGCAACTCCAAATGTTATTCAACCAAATAACGAAGTTAGCTGTAACTGTTATGTTTTACCAGCATTAACTGTTGGAAACTACTTTACTCAAACAGGAGGTTTAGGCACACAAATTCCTGCAGGAACATCTATATGTACCAATCAAACGATTTATGTTTATGCTTCTAACGGTACTTGTATTGATGAGAAAATGTTTACAATAAGTGCAGGAACAAACATAACACCAGTAACAGGTTTTAGTTATTCGACACCAGTTTGTAGAGGTTTATCCACTATTACTCCAGCGACAGCACCAGGTTTTACGACAGGAGGTACATTTAGTTCAACAGCTGGATTAAGTATATCGCCAATAACAGGTGTAATTGACTTATCAGCAAGTCTTGCAGGAACTTACACTATAACCTATTCTGTAGCTGCAAATGCTGCGACTTGTTTACTGGC
>JAYVIK010000167.1:0-4040 GCA_043770265.1 Flavobacterium sp.
AGAGAAACAAGTCGATGCTTTCAAAACCCACACAACTGGAACTCGCTCCGGTGTCGAGAATAAAATTGCCTTTGACCCCGTTAATACTTGCTTTGATCAGCAAATGTTGGGTTTTAGTCACTTTGAATTTTATTTTCTTGTAGCTTTCTTTTTTAAGAATATCGGGAAGGGCTTTCATAAATTGTCATTATCAGTCAAAAGTACTCTAAAAAGCAACAATATTATATTTGAACACTTCAAAAAAACTAACTTTGCATCCTAAAATTGAATTGATGATAATTACAGATACGCACACCCATTTATATTCTAACGAATTTGACCAAGACCGCAATGAAATGATTCAACGCGCTATTGATGTTGGTGTTTCGAGATTCTTTATTCCCGCTATCGACTCCACTTTTACACAATCGATGTATGATTTGGAAAAAAGTTATCCCGCAAATATTTTTTTGATGATGGGTTTGCATCCCACCCACGTCAAAGACAATTATCTCGAAGAATTGCAGCACGTTGAAGAAGAATTGGACAAAATAAAATTTGTTGCCATTGGCGAAATTGGCATCGATTTGTATTGGGATAAAACGCATTTGCCTCAGCAACAGGATGCTTTCAGAAAGCAAATTCATTTGGCAAAACACTACAAATTACCTATAGTAATTCATTGTCGAGAAGCTTTCAAGGAAATTTTCGAAATTTTGGAAGAAGAAAAATCGGCAGATTTGTTTGGGATTTTTCATTGTTTTTCTGGAAATTACGAACAAGCATTGCAAGCCATTTCTTATAATATGAAATTGGGAATTGGAGGAGTTGTAACTTTCAAAAACGGAAAAATTGACCAATTCTTGAATCAAATTGATTTACACCACATTGTCTTAGAAACGGATTCACCTTATTTGGCGCCAGTTCCTTTTCGAGGAAAACGCAATGAAAGTAGTTATCTCATAAATGTTGTCGTGAAACTCGCTGAAATTTATAATTTGCCAAAAGAAGAAATCGCACGAATTACAACCGAAAATTCTAAAGCCATATTTGGGATTTAAAGTAGAATTCGATTATTTTTGATAAAAATTTTGTTACTTTGTTGTTATAAAAAATATCCTTTATGTCAAAGTTTGACGCCATTCGTCCGTTTTATGAAACCGAAGTAAACGATGCTATTCAAAAGGTAGTTCATAACCCAATGATGAAAGCATTGATGGACTTTACTTTTCCAGATCTTGCTGAAGAAGTTTGGAAAGATCAGTTGCTTCGAACGCATTCTACAAGGGATTTCCAGTGCAATTTCATATACCAATCTCTTCAAAAAGTACTAGAAAAAACATCGGATGGATTGACCACTTCAGGATTTGAAAAGCTAGAAAAAAACACTTCTTATCTTTTTATTTCGAATCATCGAGATATTCTTTTAGACACATCATTATTGAATGCTTGTTTGTTCGAGCACAAATTAGTGATGACCGCATCGGCCATTGGAGACAATTTAGTGCAAAAATCATTTTTAAAGTCACTAGCAAGATTAAATCGAAATTTTCTGGTTCAAAGGGGATTGTCACCCCGAGAAATGCTTCAAAGTTCAAGGTTACTGTCGGAATATATTAGCAAGTTATTGCAACACGAAAACCGTTCCGTTTGGATAGCGCAGCGCGAAGGAAGAACTAAAGACGGTAATGACGCTACAAATCCGGGTGTTTTAAAAATGCTGGCAATGGCTTCTGACGAAGAAAATCTAATGGATTATTTCAAGAAAATCCAAATTGTTCCAGTTTCTATTTCTTATGAGTATGACCCAACCGATGCTTTAAAAATGCCTCAACTTTTGGCAGAAGCCAAACAAGAAATTTACATCAAAGAAAAAAACGAGGATTTCATCAATTTGATGAGTGGAATAATGGGGCAAAAAAAAGGAATTCACATTCATGTTGGGGACATTCTTGTTCGCGAATTAGATAGTATTAAAGAACAGCACGAAAATTCTAATAAGCAAATACAAGCCTTGGCTCATAGTATAGACGACTCTATTTTAAGTGGTTATAAATTATGGCCGACCAATTATATTGCTTATGATATTCTAAATCAAACCGACACCTATTCCCATTTATACGCAGAAAACGAAAAATCACTTTTTGAACGCAGATTAGAAATGCGTATCGATCATAATAATCCATTGGCTTTGCAAAGTTTCTTAGCGATGTATGCTAACCCAGTTGTCAATAAGTTGAAGTACGAAAATGCAGTCTAAAGCCAAAATCCTTTTAATTTATACCGGTGGAACTATTGGTATGATGAAAGATTTTGAAACGGGAGCACTCAAAGCCTTTAATTTTAGCAAATTGTTGCAAAAAATTCCTGAATTAAAACAATTGGATTGCAATATTGAGACGGTTTCTTTCGAAAAACCAATCGATTCCTCAAATATGAATCCCAATGAATGGTCTAAAATCGCCAAAATCATTGAAGATAATTACTCCGATTTTGATGGATTTGTAGTTCTTCACGGTTCTGATACGATGTCGTATTCTGCATCGGCATTGAGTTTTATGCTTGAAGATTTGACAAAACCTGTAATCTTTACAGGATCACAATTGCCTATTGGAGATTTAAGAACAGATGCCAAAGAGAATCTTATAACCGCTATCCAAATTGCTTCTTTACGTCAAGACAATGCACCAGTAATTAGTGAAGTATGCCTTTATTTTGAATACAAATTGTATCGAGGCAACAGAACCACCAAGATTAATGCCGAAAATTTTAATGCTTTTATTTCGCCAAATTATCCCATTTTGATAGAATCGGGGGTGAATTTGAAAACTTTCCCCGATTTATTTTTACCAAAGACAGGGGTAAAAGAACTTAAAATTCATACAGATTTAGATCCTAACGTAGCCATTATAAAAATGTTTCCCGGCATAAGTCATAACGTTTTGGCTGCAATTTTTGATATTCCGCAGCTTAAGGGAATCGTTTTAGAAACGTATGGCGCTGGAAATGCACCAACAGAAGATTGGTTTTTGGAATTGTTAAATAAAGCAATCAAAAATGGACTACAAATTGTAAATGTGACTCAATGTTCGATAGGAAGTGTAACTATGGGAAAATACGAAACGAGTACTGCCTTAAAGGAAATAGGTGTGATTTCAGGAAAAGATATCACTACAGAAGCCGCTATTACTAAATTAATGTACCAGCTGGGACAAAATGTTTCACCAACTATTTTCAAAACACTTTTCGAAAAGGCAATTCGTGGAGAAATGTCATAAAAATCGAGTATAAATTTTTTAAAGTCGAATTTTTTAGTGTTCTTTGCAGACCAAAATAGAGAGGTGGCCGAGTGGCTGAAGGCGCACGCTTGGAAAGCGTGTATAGGGCAACTTATCGAGGGTTCGAATCCCTTCCTCTCTGCTTTATAATTCCGTAATTTCCTGTTAATAAAGGAGTTACGGATTTTTTATTTCTTTTTTTGTACGATTATTGCACGACAGGCTTTAAATAAGTATTCATTTTGCCACGCAAGGTGTTGGCTATATTCCAAAGCTGCTGTTCGAGTTGTTTCTTTTGGTCTTCTGACATTTTGTATGTTCTTAATTATGTGATGGCTAATTTGCTTTTTTAAGATTAATCTTGGTATTTCTTATAAATTTTCACCCAGGATTTTTTTTTGAATAGTCACATGGCAACTATGCCGTTGATTTTACAGGGAGGTGGTGTGGGCTATAACGCAGGGGTGACTGCATATTCCGGTTCAAAGTGAACAGGTGATTCCGGAGCAAAAGGTGCTGGCGCTTTTTATGAATTAAATTGATTGCGTCATAGTTGCTTTACAATCCTGATAATTGCGTCAGGATTGAGTTAGCATTTCCATTGTGAATCTTTGAAATAACGGTAAGTAATAATTAGTTTAAAAAGGAAAATCTTTGTATTTCTTAAATAGATGATAGATGTATCATTTATTCTCCTCACTCATTTTCTTTTTATATTCCGATGGAGTTACCTCAAAAAATTCTTTGAAACATTCTCTAAAGTATTTCAAATCATTAAATCCA
>JAYVIK010000168.1:0-11652 GCA_043770265.1 Flavobacterium sp.
ACAAAGGTTTGAAAAGTATAATCGTAAAGGTGTTTTTCGTCTTTTGAATTGAATATTTCTGACGTTAATTCCCAAATTTTAGGATCGATTTCTGGAAAATAGACATCGGCTTCAAACGAATGATGCACTCTTGTAATATCAAGCTGATCCGCTAAATGGATAGATTGGGAGTAAATTTCGCCTCCGCCAATAACAAAAATGGTTTCGTTTTTGGGACAAACTGCGATGGCTTTTTCTATATCTTGAACCACGATGCATCCCTCATAAATATAGTTTTTTTGTCGAGTAATTATGACATGAGTTCGGTTGGGTAGTGGTTTTGGGAAACTTTCAAAAGTTTTTCTTCCCATAACAATATGATGCCCTGATGTGATTTCTTTAAACCGTTTAAAATCGTTAGGCAAATGCCAAAGTAGGTCATTGTTTTTTCCAAGTGCATTGTTTTCGGCTATGGCCGCAATCAAAATAATCATTTGTTTTAGGGTTTATTTGAATAATCTTCGCCAAATTGGCTTTGTAATTGCTCCATTTTATGCTTTTGTTTAGCAACAAGTTTGTCTATTTGGTCTCTTTCCCAGTTTTTATTCATAAAACGATCTGTAATAAACACTTTTATAAAATGCAAAACAAACAGAAATGCCCAAAATGTAATTACCCAAATGGCCCAATTTCTCTCGATTCCAAAAATTGAAAAATGATTGGCAATAAACATAAAGATACCAGCCAAAATCAACAAGACAAAATGAAAGTAAAGGCCTTTTTTTTGTTTTAGCCTTTTTCTTGCGTATTCATATTGTTCGTGAAGCTCTTTATCCATAAAGCAAGATTTTGATTATAAAGATAAAAATAAATTTGAAAACTCTTTGTTTTTCATTCAAAACTTTCGAAGCCTATAACGTTTTCTTATTACAAATCTAAAAATAATACGGATTTAATTTTATGAATACTTTATAATTTTAAGAACGTTTTTGCCATTCTCATAAAACTTCGCCTCAAATATTGAAAGTTCAAATATCTAATATACATTTGCGCCATAATTCTAAAACTGAAATAGTTATGTCAATTAAAAAACAAATAATAAAAACAAAACCGGTGTGTAAAGTAACATTTTCGGTTGAAGCTAAAGAAGCAAATACAGCAGCAGTAATTGGAGATTTTAACAATTGGAATCCAGCTGAAGGTGAATTATCAAAATTGAAAAACGGAACTTTTAAAGGGGTTTTTGATTTAGCAAAAGATGCCTCTTATGAGTTTAAGTATCTAGTAGATGGTGCTTATGTAAACGATAATGAAGCGGATTCTTTTATTTGGAACGAATTTGCTGGAACAGAAAACGGAGTTTTAACTGTTTAAAATCATTTTAAAATCCGCTGAAAAGCGGATTTTTATTTTTTACTAATTATTTTTGCTAATTACTTTTCCAAATATTTTTTTGGATAAATATTGGTGATTTAAATACTCAAATATATTGATATTTAAATCTCTAAATTTCTTATTGACAAAATAGGACAAAGAACTTTTTATCTAAATGTTTTAGAAGTTTTAATGCGAGCATTGAGTCATTTCTATTGAATTTTACAAAAAATTATATGTTCTATTGGATAAAAACCAGCCGTTTTGTTAAGAAACTATTCGGCAGTTATGTTTGGGACATTCCCAATACAGAAAACAAAATCTACCTCACTTTTGACGATGGTCCAACCCCCGATATAACCGAATGGGTTTTGCAAGAGTTAGAAAAATACAATGCCAAAGCCACTTTTTTTTGCATTGGCAACAACATCGAAAAACACCCAGAAATTTTTGAGAAAGTAATTACCAAAGGACATTCTATTGGAAATCATACTTTCAATCACTTGAATGGTTGGAAAACTTCAACTGAAGAATATTTACAAAATAGTGATCAGTGGTCAGCGGTTAGTGGTCAGTTTCTAAACTGCCAACTGAAATCTGCCAACTGCAAACTTTTTCGTCCTCCTTACGGAAAAATTAAAGCTTCGCAAGCTAATAAACTTCTCCAATCAGGCTACAAAATTATTATGTGGGATGTTTTGAGTGCTGATTACGACGCAACTATTTCCAAAGAAAAATGTTTGGAAAACGCAACAAAAAGTGTCACATCAGGTAGTATTATCGTTTTTCACGACAGCGTAAAAGCATTTTCGCATTTGGAATTTACTTTGCCAAAAGCGCTAAAATATTTTAAAGAAAAAAGATTTATTTTTGAAAAACTAGTCTAAAAACATTCTTGAACTAGATTGATAATCGAATTAGCATCTAATTCTCCCGCTTGCCTCCAAATCATCTGACCTCCCTTGTAAATCATCAAAGTAGGAAGCCCTTTGATGCGCAAAGCTTCGGCTAGTTCTTGATTTTTATCGACATCAATTTTTATTACTTTTGCCTTATCGCCCAAAGCTGCGGCAACATCTCTTATTACTGGATGCATCAATACGGATGATTCATTCCAATCGGTGTAAAAATCGATTAACACAGGGACTTGAGTGCTTATTAGTTCTCCAAATTTTGACATAAAACCAACGAATTTAATTTTTCTAAATCTATTGAAAAAATCTTTTGTTTTACAAATGTAGCATTTTAAACGAATTATGCCACATTCTTGCCTTTTTTTAGTTGAATTACGGTAATTTCGGGCATAATTCCCACTCGTCCGGGATAAGCGTGGAAACCAAAACCTCTGTTTACATACACAAATCTTCCCATGTTATCATACAATCCAGCCCATTGCTTATAAATGTATTGAATAGGACTCCACTTAATTACACCCGGAATCTCAATGCCAAATTGCATTCCGTGGGTATGACCAGAAAGTGTTAAATGAAAATGTTTTGGATGAGTATTGATTTCCGCATCCCAATGGCTAGGGTCGTGACTCATCACAATTTTAAAATCTTGCGCAGTTAAATTTTCTGAGGCTTTATTCAAATCGCCCACTTTTTTAAAATTCACTCCCCAATTTTCAACACCAATTAATGCAATCTCTTCGTTTCCTTTTTTGATTTTAGTATTTTCGTTCAACATCAACTTAAAATCTATTTGTCGATGTAAATCTTTAATGTTTTTAAAATTTTCATCTTTAGCAGCTTCAGTGGGCCAAGAAATATATTCTCCATAATCATGATTTCCTAAAACTGAAAATTTACCATATTTATGTTCCTTGATTCTTTTGAAAGTGTCAATCCAAGGATGCATTTCCTTAGCGTGAGTGTTTACAATATCGCCAGTAAACAAAATCATATCCGAATTTTGTTCGTTGATCAAGTCAATAGCATAATTGATTTTTTCTGGATTATCAAAACTTCCACTGTGCACATCGGATATATGTGTTATAGTAAAACCATCGAAAGCATCGGGCAAATCAGGAAAAAAAATGGCTTGTTTAATCACTTTGTAATTATACTTCCCTTTTGTAACGCCATATATTAAGGATAAAAAAGGAACTGCAGCTAGTCCTAATCCTATTTGGCTAACAAATTTTCGCCTTGAAGCAAGAAAATCGACACTGTCATTGAATTTTGCAAAGTGATTTACGGAACCAAAACCAATCCGATAAATATCTTCTCCCAACAATACTAAAGTCAAAATTATTTTAGGGAGATACACCATTAATATCAAACTAATGGTTTGCATGGTTTGAGGAGTTTGTCCAATCTTACGGTCAAATTGTGTGAATGAATACACAATATAAACTAGCAGAAGCACACTTAAAATCTGATAGGAAATTAAAAAAGGTCTTGCTTTCACTACGGTTCTTAAAGCTTGAAAAGCATAGAGTTCTATAACAAAAAGCACCAAGAATACAATTAAAAGGCGAAAAATCATTGAGATAAATTTTTTGTGCAAAATAACAAATAATGAATACACGAAATGATTTCATTATAAAAAATTTAACTAGAAAGATGATTGCTTCAAAAAAGTACAATTCGTGAAAGAAATCTAGCCTTTCGTGAAAATTCTATTTTTATCCGATAAAGATCAATGACTTTTGAAAGAAATTCAAAACTATTTATTATGAAAAAACTATTTCTTTTTATCGCAATTGCTTTTCTGGCAATAAAGACTAATGCACAAGCACCATCAAATGATTTGGTTGCTTATTATAATTTTGAAAACACTTTGGCGAGTCATGTTCCTGCTCATAGTTTTACAAACGGAACAGTAAGCAACCTAACATATTCATCAGCTGGAAAGGTAGGTAGTTGTGCCAATTTCGCGGGTTCGCAAGCATTATTTAACACAACAATGATTGCTACAGGAAATTTGGAGACAAATTGTACAATTGCTTGGTGGGAATTAAGAGCCGACCCAACTCCAACGAATGGTTCAACTTCATTTCAAATGAAAGGAGCATTGACCTATTCTTATTTTGGAACTTCTGCTTGTTCTGGAACTACTTTTATGGACAGATACCGAATTGATTTTGAAACCCTGAATGGTAGTTTTGTAAATTATGGTTGTCGAGAAGTAAATACACATACAGGAGGAAATAAAAGCATTTGGGTGCACCACGCATTAATAAAAGAGGGGAGCAAACTGAGTTACTACATGAATGGTGTTTTGTCTTGGACACCTGTTGGAGGAATTGATATGCAAACCCAATTTTTTAATAACCCCACCTCTAATAATTTTATCCTTGGAAGCAGAACAATAGCACCAACTAATCTCACAATTGATTTAACAAAATGCAGTACCGCCAAAATTGATGAATTGTATGTTTATGGAAGAGCCTTGACAGGTGTAGAAATAAATGGTATTATGAATAATGGCATAACAACTGCTATTCCTTTGATTGCAAAAATTGGTTCCTATTCAACACCTACAAATACTCAAATATTATATAATTTGTATGGATATAATTTGCCAACAACATCGGTAATAAATTATGGTTTATCTTCTGGGTCATTAACTTCACAAGTTACAGCTGGCTCTGTAAATGGACTTTTTGGAGTAGATTTGAATACTACAATTTCTAACTTAATCAATGGCACAACTTACTATTACCAAATAAAAGCAACAAATTCTATGGGAGATAGATTTTCTCCAATTCACTCGTTTATAGCTGGAGCTTCTGGTCCTGTGGTTCGTTTTCCTTTTGATAATAATACAACTAGTGCTGACAATGCTTATACTTTAAGTCCAAACGGAGGGACTCCTGCACCAACTTTTGTAACCAATCGATTTGGAGAAACAAATAAAGCGGTGTATTTGAATAATAATAAGTTATTTGCATCAATACCCGTACTGCCTGTAAACAGACAAGACAGAACAGTTTCGTTTTGGGTTAAAAGAATAGCAAACCAGCAACAAAGTATTTTTGGTTGGGGGAGTACGGCTTTGGGAAATGCCTATGGTGTTTGGTTCAATGGTACAACTTTTACTAATTATACTTGGGGTTCAGGATATGATTACTCGTTTGCTCCAGCCTACAATACCGAATGGACACATTTTGCAATTTCTTATGAAGATGCAAATAAGATGGTACGTATGTATAAAAACGGAGTATTACAAGCTTCTGCTTCAACTAGTTTATGGCTTTCTACAACATTGGCACAGCTTTATATAGGAAGTTTTACAGGAGGTTCGAGTAATGTTACCAATATGTATTTAGATGATTTCGAGGTTTTTAATACCGCATTATCAGAACAATCTATTTATGGTTTATATACCATTCAGAGTTCAAACACTTTAGCCACCAACAAATTTCAAACCAATAATCTAAAAGCAACTATATATCCCAATCCAACTTCAACTAATTTTACTATTGAAATGGAAAATGAAATAAAATCGGTTGAAATTTATTCCCTTCAAGGTCAAAAAGTATTGAATTCTACAGCTAAAAATATAAACGTTTCTGGTTTATCTAAAGGAATGTATTTAGTTCAAATTGAAGATGAAAACAACAACAGAAGTACACAAAAATTAATTGTGGAATAATATGGAAATTATAGAAAATACCATTTTAAAATTTCACTTACCAAATTGTATTCCCTAATTTTAGTAATGATGTTTTTTAGTTTTTGATTCCAATCTGAACATTTGGTTGACCGCAACTTTACTCTTGAAGTTGCGGTTTTTTTATTTCTAAAATCTTACTAACTATTAAAAATCTGCATTTCGTGAAAAAAAAGTACAGTTTCGTGAAATGTTACAATTTTATCACACTTAGATATAGATTTTTGCTACTGAATTTAAACTATTTAATTATGAAAAAATTTTTATTTTTTATCGCAATTGCTTTTATAGGAATGAATACAAATGCGCAAGTCCCGACAAGTGGCTTGGTTTATCGCCAAGACTTTACTGGAAATTTTAATGATTCTTCAACCACTGGAGCAGTTGCAGCAACAAATACAGCAACTTTAACTTCCGACTATAATGCTACGGCAACTAGTTCGGGAAATTTTGATTTAGGGCAAATAATTGAATATGCATTAGTAACAAATCCAGCTCTAATGGCTGGAAGCACCAATGCTCAAATTTCTATTTCGTTTAAAGCAAAAATAGATCCTATTTGGAGGGCAGGATTAAACGGTTTTTCTGGCGATTATATTAATATGTTTAATATTGGGAACTGTTATATAAGGATTCTAAGAGAAAGTAGCACCTATATTACGCTACAATCAGGTATTTATAATGGTGGCGGATTTGTTTCAGCAAATAAAATTATTAATGGAGGATCGGGTGATTCTGAGCTTTCTGGTTGGAATACTTACACTTTAACCTATGGAGCGCAAGCATCACCCGCAGGAACTTTTTTAAAACTATATGTTAATGGTGTTCTACAGGCTACATCTGTAGCAGTAACTGCCACTAATAAAAACATTATTTATAATAGTGCAACAGAAAAACTTACACTAGGAAAGTCTTCCGAAATTAATAACAATTTTAAAGGGCAGATTGATGATGTTTTGATTTACAATAGTTGTTTAACAATTGCACAAGTTAAGCAAGTTTATGGAGCAAGTATTCCTTTGCCAGTTACAACATCGCCCCAAGTATTTTGTAACCCATCTTCAACCTTATTTTGGTACAATTTGTTGCCAGCTGGAGGTACAAATTCTATCTATAAGTGGTACACTTCGCCAACAGGAGGCTCACCAATGTCAGATTATAATACAATTAGTTCTGGTGTTAATTATTATGTTTCACAAACTTTAAATGGTGTGGAAGGTTACAATAGAAAATTAGTTGAAGTACTTGTTTCTAATGTAGCAGCACCAGCAATAACCACACCACAATCGATTTCTGCTGGGGGCACTCTAGCTGATGTAGTAAATTTGCTACCAAATATAACTTGGTTTGCATCGCAATCTAATGCAATAGGAAACACTTCGGCTTTGCCATTATCAACCGTTGTAAGTTCGGGCAAATACTATGCGGTTCAAACTGTTGGAACCTGTAGAAGTACACCTAAAGAAGTGTTTTTAGTTTTAACAGGTTCTAGTGCAGGAAATCCGATTCATGAATTCACTTTCAACAATACCCTTTTTAACGTCAACAATACCTCAGCATTTAATGGGACATCGGGATTTACAGCAGACAGAAATGGTATTCCAAATGCTGCCAAAATTTGTAATGGAACAGCTACTGATCAGGTAACACTTGCAAACGTACCTGTTGGAAGTACAGCAAGAACAATATCTTTATGGTACAAAAAAACCGATACAGGAGCATCATATCCTTTTTATTATGGAGTAAACAATCTTGATCAAGCATACGGATATAATGTGTCATTAACAGGTGCTCAGCTTTTTACTTACAAGCAAGGAGGAAATGCAACAACCGCATTTGCTACTAACACAACAGACTGGTACCATGTTGTTGCTGTATCGTCTGGATTTGGTCACAGTTTATACGTAAATGGCATTTTAATATATTCAACTTCGGTAATGGGAATAAATACAGGATTTAGTGCTTTTCAAGTTGGTGCTTATGGTTTTACAGGTGCGGTCGATGATTTAAAAATATTTAATACTGCTTTGAACACTGCAGAAGTAGAACTACTCTACAATTCCTCTTTGCTGACAACCCAAAACTTCAATTCTAAAAACCTAAAAGCCTCTATCTTCCCCAATCCAACTTCAACTAATTTCACTATTGAAATGGACAATGAAGTAAAATCAGTTGAAATTTATTCCCTTCAAGGTCAAAAAGTACTTTCTGCGAATACTAAAAACACAAACGTTTCAGGTTTGCCAAAAGGTGTTTATATGGTTCGAATAGAAGATACGAACAACGCAATTACCACTCAAAAACTGATTGTTGAATAGCATACCAATAATTCTTGATGTAAATCCGTTCCGAAGATTAATTTCTGAAGGAGCGGTTTTTCAATTAAAAAAATCCCTATTATTGTCAAACCAAAACCAACTAATGAACACAATTAAAGCACTAATTGTAGATGATGAACTAAATGCTAGATCATTACTCCGAAATTTCATAGAAGACTATTGCCCAGAAATAGAAATTATAGCTGATACCGATGATGTAAAATCGGCTGTAAAAATCATTAATAAAAATCAAATTGATTTGGTTTTTCTAGATGTCGAAATGCCTAACGAAAATGGTTTTGCGCTATTCGATTACTTCAACAAACCCACTTTTGAAACTATTTTTTGCACTGCCTATTCAGAATATGCCATTAAAGCATTTGAAGTTTCGGCAGTGGATTATATATTAAAACCGATAGGGATTACAAAGCTGAAAGAAGCCATTGAAAAAGTAGCTGAAAAGATTAATAGAAATTTCCGACCTAATAATATGGCGGTGTTAAAAGAAAATTTAGCAGAAAATAAAATCAAAAAAATAGGTGTTCATATAGGTGACGGTATCGTTTTTATGGATTTGAATGACATCTTTTATTTTGAAGCCGATGGTTCTTACACCACCATTCATCACAAAAACGGAAAAGATTTGGCGGTAAAAAAAATTAAACATTTTGAGGATTTACTTTCATCAGATACTCGTTTTTTTAGAATCCACCGTTCCTATTATGTCAACATTACTTTGATTAAAAAATACAGCAAAAAAGACGGTTTATCAGTAACGTATGATGACAAAATTTTGCTTCCCATTTCGAGAGAAAAGAAAGAAGAGTTTGAAGAATTTATGGTAATGAATAGCATTCTTTAAGATGAGGTTTAAAAAAAGTATTTTATTGTTTTTAATACTATTTGGCACTATCGTTTTTGGTCAAAAAACGAACGATAGCTTATTGCAGGCTTTAAAAAAACATACTGAAAGAGACAATTTTAGATGTGCCATTTTAAGAGAATTACGAAAAAATGCAGTGAGGTCTTTGGATTATGATTTAGCAGATCGATATGATGCAGAAGCTGGGAAAATTGCCCTAGAAAATCTTAAAAAAAAAAGAACAAACAAAAAATTAATTAAACAATACAAGCAATTTTATGCGGACGCATTGAGTGTTGAAATAACTTATTATGACAACAAAAACGATTATAAGAATGTTGTTTATTACATAAATAGAGCATTAAAGCTTCATTATGAGGTTGATAGCAAAGATGATATTGGATACGATTTAATGCAATTGGGCAATGCTAATTCTAAATTTGGGTTTATTGAAAAAGCTACTGAAAATTATTTCAAGAGTATATTCTATCTTAAAAAAAGACAAGGAATTGTCGAAGAAGAAAATAATTATTTATGTTACATTTACGATAAGCTTACAAAAATATATAGCGACAACGGAGATTATAAGAGAGCTATTGAGTTTCAATTTGAGAAATTAAAAATTACAAATACAAATTCGAGTCAGGTCTATTTTAATCAAAAAATAAACCTGCAAAACAGGGCATATTGTTATTCGCAAATTGGGACAGCCTATTCAAAGCAAGGCGAGAAGGATCAGGCATTTAAGTACTTTTATAAAGCAATAAAGTTATTCAAGACCATTCAGTACGATGAGGGGTTGGCTTTTGTTTATCAAAAAATTAGTTTGTCTTATTATGCGAATAATGAAATGCAAAAGGCTATTTTGTTTATTAAAGCATCTCAAAAAAGCACAAGTAATGTCCTTTTGAAAATTCAAAACGACATTGTTTTAAGCGATATCTATATTCACAAAAATAAAATAGATAGCGCATATATTTTTTCTATCAAAGCGTTGAAGAATTTAGAATATTCCAAGACCCCTTTCGAGAATACAACAATCTATCAAAATCTGGCTACTGTATATTTTAAAAAAAGTGATTACAAAAAAGCTTTGTTATATGCCAAAAAAAGCATTGCTATTTCTCAAAGAACACGAAATTTAGAAGCAATTCAGAATTCAAATAAATTATTATATCAGATTTATAAATTACAAAACAAGAATAAAGAGGCTTTGTATTTTCTAGAGAAAGCAAATCAGTTCAAAGACAGCATCAATAGAAAAGAAAATCAAAATGTAATTTTAAAAGCCGATTTCAACTACCAAACCGAAAAAAAAGAAGCTAAAATTAAAGATCTAAATCAGAAAAAGAAAATATCTGAATTGGAATCCAACAAAAAAAGCATTCTAATTAACAGTATCGTAATTTCGTTTTTGGCTTTAACCCTAATTGCTTATTTTTTGTTTTCAAGATTTAAAGAACAAAAGAAAAACGAATTTTTACAATCTCAACTTATCGAAACCCAAAAACGATTGGAAGCCGAAAAGAAAGCCACCGATAGCGAACTCAAAGCTTTGAAAAGCCAAATGAATCCGCATTTTATTTTCAATGCACTCAACAGTATTCAGGAGCAATTTATGTATGGAGACAAGCTCAAAGGCAATGAACAATTGAGTAACTTTACATACTTGACTCGACAAATTCTGGAAGTTTCGGGAAAAAAACAAATTACCATTGCAACCGAAATCGACATTTTGACCAAATATTTAGAACTCGAAAAAATGCGTTTTGCCAAAGATTTTGAATACTTCATAACCACTTCTGATTCCATTGACGAGGATTACCTAAAATTACCTCCAATGCTCATTCAACCCTTTATAGAAAACAGTATCAAACACGGACTAATGCACAAAATCGGGATGAAAACAATTAAAATTGATTTCGATTTGAGTGCAAGCGAGGAATACATCATTTGCACCATCATCGACAACGGAATTGGACGTCAAAAATCAGCAGAAATTAAAGCCAAAAATCAAAACAATCATCTATCTTTTTCTACAACAGCTATTGAGCAACGCTTAGATTTACTGAACGGAAATCTGAAATTAAACCATTTGGTTGTTTATGAAGACGTTGTTGCTAATGAAATTATTGTGGGTACAAAAGTGGTTGTCAATATACCATTGGTTTAAATAAAAAATGCAACCTATCACTAGGTTGCACTTTTACTCAAAATAAAAAAATTAAACTATTCTTTGACTAATTTTTGTGTGGCAATTGCACCATTTTCATCTTCAACTCTCACCAAATAAACTCCATTAGATAAGTTAGAAATATTTACTTGTTTTTCTTTAGTAGAAAATACTTTTTGCCCCAACAAAGAATATATTTCTACAGATTTTATTTCTGTTACTAACTCGATATTTAACCCAAGTTGCAGCTAATCATCCCGAACTTTCTGTGTTTAGAGCATATTGGTGATTTTTAATTTCCAGTTTGTGTACTACGGATTTTTTGG
>JAYVIK010000169.1:0-32649 GCA_043770265.1 Flavobacterium sp.
GTCCTTTGGGCGGAAAAATGCGTCTTCCTTTGTATTTACCTGAAATGATTCTCACGATTGGAACAAGATAAAATGTTTCTGATTTTGGGCAGTTGAAAAGGAATTGTTTTTCTGTAGATTCGATACGTCAAACAAAGATACATTTCGAATGTATTTGTAAGCCAATTGATAAAAATTGTCTTCTTCGGCAATAGTTCCCAGTAATTCTAATTTGAAATTCTCGGGATTCATATTCAATTGTTCTGCAGTGAAAAGCAAATAGTACAGAAAATCTTCTGGTGTTTGATAATCGAAAGAATTGAATAAATGCAATTTTTGGTTTTGAACAACTACTATTTCAAAATGACCTGGATTGAAATTCACGATCATCTTTTTGTCGTCATTGTTTTTAGAAGCATCCAAAAGTTTGGTTACCAAAATACTGTTGGCGTGTTTGTAATCGAAAGAACCAAATTGGTCAATAAAGAAATTATTGATATTAATGTATGGAATGTAAACGGTATTCATTTGGTAATTCGGAATTTCGTCGAAGGCAAAAAAATCGGTCTCGAAAACCTTTGTATTATATTGCAAATAACTCCCTAAAAAGTGCTCGTCAAAAAGGGGTTCTGGAACGAATGTCGAAAGATTATTATTGTGAATAACTACTATTTCATCATACGAACCCTTTAGTTCAGCGTTTTCTCTGAAAGCATCGCCAAACAATTCTTCGATTTTGGTAGCTTTGTGAAAGGTATCAAAATGGATTTCCTTCACAGTAAGCACCTTGTGATTTAAAGTATCAAAAACACAAAATGACAACCCCGTCAAGGAAACTTGAAGCGAGAGTTTTTTGTATTTTTTTTCGGTAATAGTAGTGTTAATAGACATAGTTGCAAACTTACAAAATTTCAATGGCAATAGCAAAAGTCAATAGCAATAGCAATATCAAAAATCAATAGCAGTAGCAATTTCGATGGCAATTTCGATGGCAATCGCAAAAATAAATGGCAATATCAATGGCAAAAATCAATTATAACAAAAATATATAATGACAAGAATTATTTAGCCAAAATTTCCCATTCCAGCAATTGAAAATTGAAATTGACATTGAAATTGACATTGAAATAAGCATTGCCATTGCTATTGATATTGAAATTCTTTCCTTACTTTGCATACAAATAGACACCAATGAATTCCTCCCTTTTTTATAGCCTTTTACAAAAAAAATTTCCTTTTACTCCAACTTATAAACAGGATATATTTTTTCAAAAAATTGCTATTTTCTTGACCGACAATTACAATAACTCGATTTTTGTCTTGAAAGGATATGCAGGAACGGGAAAAACGACAGTGATTTCGACCATAGTCAATAATTTAATCGAAATCAATAAAAAATACGTTTTGCTGGCGCCAACAGGTCGCGCGGCAAAGGTAATTGCTAATTATTCGAATAAGCCAGCCTTTACAATTCATAAGAAAATCTACTTTCCCAAGAAATCGTCAGGCGGAGGCGTTTCGTTTACTTTGCAACAAAACAAACACACCAACACTATTTTTATTGTCGATGAAGCTTCGATGATTTCAGACACGAATTCCGATTCTAAGTTATACGAAAACGGTTCTTTGCTAGATGATTTGATTTCTTATGTATATTCAGGAACCAATTGTAAAATGATTTTGCTGGGCGATACCGCTCAATTACCACCGGTGAATTTGGATATTAGTCCCGCTTTGGACATTCAAACTTTGGGTTTAAATTATTACAAAGAAATCGAACATATCGAACTAGACGAGGTAATGCGTCAGGAAGAAAACTCGGGAATTCTGTTTAATGCCACTGAACTACGGGAATTGTTGAAGGATGATTTTATAACCGAATTCAAATTTGATTTAAAAAAATTTAAAGACATTGTCCGTTTAACCGATGGGTATGATATTCAGGATGCTATTAATTCCGCTTACAGTAATTACAGTATCGAAGACACCGCTTTTATCGTTAGGTCTAATAAAAGAGCAAATCAATATAATGAGCAAATCCGTTCAAAAATTCTCGATAAAGAAAATGAACTCTCCACTGGAGATTTTTTGATGGTCGTAAAAAATAATTATTTCTGGCTCAAAGATTCCGATGAAGCTGGTTTTATTGCCAATGGCGACATCATCGAAGTTTTGGAAATTTTTAAAATTCAAGAATTATACAGTTTCAAATTTGCCAAAGTAAAAATTCGAATGGTCGATTATCCCAACCAAAAACCATTTGAAACGGTACTCTTATTAGATACGATTAAAAGTGAATCGCCATCCTTGACTTACGAAGAATCCAATAGATTATATCAAGAAGTTTTGAAAGATTACGAAGGCGAAACCAAGTTCAAACAATTTCAGAAAGTGAAAGCCAATGAATATTTCAACGGCTTGCAAGTCAAGTTTTCGTATGCGATAACCTGCCACAAATCACAAGGAGGGCAGTGGAATACGGTTTTTATCGAGCAGCCTTATTTGCTTGATGGAATCAATCGAGATTACATTCGCTGGTTGTACACGGCTATGACGAGAGCGAAAAATAAATTGTATTTAATTGGATTTAAGGATGAGAGTTTTGTGGAGTAAATTTATAAAAACAGATTTCACAGATTTAAATATTTATAAAAACAACATCGATAATTTGCGGAGAGTTAGCTGAGTATGACTTCGGTGAAGATTTTGTAAGGAAGTTATTTAAGAAAAATGTTTTTTGTTATATTTGTAAAAATAAAAGTCACCATGAGTACAATAACGATTGAAGTCGATGAAAAAAACATTTCGTTTGTAAAAACACTTTTAGAACATCTAAAAGGAGTTAAAAATGTGACCATTAATGAGGGAGATAGTCCTTATAATCCTGATTTTGTAAATTCAATTGAAGAAGGTAGAGCCGAATATAAACGCGGTGAATGTACTACTATTTCTACCAAGGATTTATGGAAGTAAAACTAACCAAAAAAGCATTAGAGCATTTGGGGTTTTGGAAAAAATCAGGAAATAAAGCCGTTCAAAAAAAGATTCAGCTACTGATTGAAGATATAATGAAAAATCCATTTGAAGGTATTGGAAAACCCGAAGCTTTAAAATATAATTTGCAAGGAACTTGGTCTAGAAAAATTAACGAAGAACATCGTATTGTTTATGAAATACCTGATGAAGGTATTTTGCTAATATATAGTTTGAAAGGACATTACACCGATTTAGATATTTAAAATTGAACCTCACTCTAAATATAGTGAGGTTTTGTTTTTTTGCTAACTAATTAGAATCAGTTTGGTAAGTATGACTTTGGTGAAAATTATGTAATTGATTTTGTAGGAAAAAGATATATTTGGACAGTAATTTTAGAATTTTGATAAAAAAACATATTTAGTAAATGAGATTTTCACAAAAAACAGGTAAGACTTCAGTAAGAGATTCCATTCAAATAGAATCAATTGATGAAAAATTAGAAAATAGACTTTGGAATACAATTCTTTCTCATTTCTTCAATAAAAACAGAGGCTCTTCATATAATTATGATGATGATTCAGATGAAGTTGCAGTTTATATTTATTTATGGACTGAATTTTTCGGAAATCGAAGAGATGAAATTCCTACAAATTATAATGGTCACATTACTTATGATAAAAATGTTGAATTTTTGAAAAATTGGTTTTTTAAATCACAATGGTATGAAAAGTATGATTTTTTAGAAAGTTTGTCAAAATTAGATTTAAAATATTTTAAGCTAGGCTTTACCGACGAATGCAATGAGTCATTAAAAAAAGAAATGTCAGCATATCGCCTTGTGGATGGATTTATTGTCCAAATTACTTCTGAGGAAGAAATAGTTGAAATAGAAGAGGCACTCTTGAATTCATCAAATTGGCAGCCTGTAAACACTCATTTAAAAACTGCAATTGAATATTTTTCTAATCGTGAAAATCCAGATTATAGAAATTCCGTCAAGGAATCTATTTCAGCCATAGAATCATTATGTGCAATCGTTACAGGTGATTCAAAAGCTAAATTAGGACCTGCATTAAGCATAATTGAAAAACAATACCAAATTCACGGTTCTTTAAAAAGTGCTTTTATGTCTTTGTACGGTTATACAAGTGATGCAGGAGGAATTAGACATAAATTATTAGAAGATGATATAATTGTAACGATGGAAGATGCTAAGTTTATGTTAGTTTCTTGTTCAGCTTTTATAAATTACTTAAAAGTTAAATTTGAAAAATAGTTTCATTGACTAGTTTTATTCTATTTAAAACTTAAAAAATTAACTTTGCGCCTTCGCGCCTTCGTGGCAAAAAATAAAATAAACAATGAAAATAATAGCAGTCATTCCCGCACGTTACGCCTCAACTCGATTTCCTGCCAAACTGATGCAGGATTTGGGAGGAAAAACCGTGATTTTAAGAACCTATGAAGCAGCCAAAAAGTCCAATCTTTTTGATGATGTTTTCGTGGTTACCGATTCCGATTTAATTTTTGACGAAATAGTTTCCAATGGAGGCAAAGCCATTATGAGCATCAAAGAACACGAATCAGGAAGCGACAGAATTGCTGAAGCTATTGAAAATATGGATATGGATATTGTAGTCAATGTGCAAGGCGACGAACCGTTTATCAACACAGCAGCTTTAGAAAAACTGATTGAAGTTTATAAAAACGACATTGATAAAAAAGTAGATTTGGCTTCCCTAATGTTTGAAATCACCGAAGAAGAGGATATCAACAATCCTAATAATGTAAAAGTTGTGGTGGACCAAAACGGTTTTGCTTTGTATTTTTCTCGATCTGTAATTCCGTATCCAAGAGAGAAAAACGTGGGCGTTCGCTATATGCAACACATTGGGATTTATGCTTTTAGAAAACAAGCTCTTTTGGATTTCTACAGTTTGCCAATGAAATCATTAGAAGCTTCTGAAAAACTAGAGCAATTGCGATACTTAGAATTTGGGAAACGCATCAAAATGATCGAAACTGCTGACAAAAGTATTGGCATAGATACACCGGAAGATTTGGAAAAAGCGAGAAGAATGTTTTAAAAATTAAAAATTCTATCTTTTACTATCAATCATAAAAAATTTCATTTTTGATTTTTTTATCAGAATAAAACAAAATTAAACTATTGTTAATCATTTCATTGTATTAGTTTGAGCATTACTGACAATATCTTTTATAATGCTTTCGAGTTCGCTTGCTGAGTCGTTAAAATGTTTAACCCATTCCTCATATTCTGATGATTCCATTTTGAAATCGCTAAGCAGATTTACTATTCCCATCATTCTTGCCAAAGGTGCCCGAACAATGTGCGACTGAGACCAAGCTATTTCTCGTAATTGTTTGTTTTGTTGTTGTATGGAGCGAATTTGAATGATTTCCTGAGTCAAATCTTCGATAGACACAATTACAGATTTACTTCCTTTGTAAATGAAATTGTTTTTTTTTGTTTCTACATAAAGTAAATCTCCGTTCTTTTTTTTATGACATTCAGTCGCATTGTATATTAATTTATAATCTTGTTCTAAAGAATTTATAAATATATTGTTGTCTTCAGCATCGCTACTGTTGCCTTGTAGGTCGTCTAATTGTAATTCTAAAAATTCTTCTTTAGTATATTGATAAATTTGACTGGCAGAATCATTAACATCCATTATCTTCTTAGAGTCTAAATCATAAACCAAAAGTGGACTTGGACTTAACTGAAATAAATCTGAATAGCGTTGTTCAGACTCTTTAATTTTTAATAAAGTCTTATAGCGTTCTATGTTATAGATTATACATTTATAAATTGTTGTGGTGCTTAAATTTTCTTTTAATAAATAATCTGAAATACCAAGCGACAAGGATTGAATGGCAAAATTAAAATCTGTATATCCTGTTAATACCACAATTGGAATTAAATCATGGTGCGCAAGAACTGCTTTTACAAGATCAATACCCGATTTATCAGGCAAGGATAAATCTAAAAAAATAATATCAAAATCTTCTGATGTACGAACAGTTCGTTCAAATTCCTTGAAACTTCTTATATTGGTTATCTCAGCATTTAAAAAAGAATCAGAAATATACTCCTGCACCAAGACAAAATCGCCAGGATTATCCTCGACAACTAATATTTTATATAATTGATTATCCTTTATCATTAATTAGATCGAGGTAAATGAACAATATTTAGCCAAAAATTTTCCATACCTAAAATGGCTTCTAAAAATTCTGATACACCAACTGGTTTCGTAATATAAGCATTGGCATGATGATGATAAGATTTCGCAATATCACTCTCGGATGAGGATGTTGTTAACATAATTATTGGAATATGTTTTGTAGTTTCGTCAGATTTCAAAGTTTGTAAAACCTCAATTCCATTTTTTAATGGTAAGTTGATGTCTAACAATATGATATCTGGGCTAAGTACTTTATCATAATCTCCTTTTTTAAAGACAAAATCCAATGCCAATTTTCCATTTCGAACCACACTTACATCGTTGATCACTTTGCATTCCTGCAATGCTTCGGTAGTGAGTAAAATGTCACCTTCATTGTCTTCAACTAATAATATATGTATAGATTTCATCATCGTTTTATTTTTTTTGGTATATTAAAGTAAAATGTACTTCCTACACCTATTTGAGATTCCACCCAAATTTTACCATTTAACTTATCTACTATTTTTTTTACAATGGCCAACCCCATTCCGTTACCTTCGTATTTTTCTTTACCATGTAATCTTTGAAAAATAATGAAAATCTTCTCATGATATTCCTCTTCAATACCAATACCATTATCGGTTATGGCTATTTGATAATAATCATCAAATTCTTCTGATTTAATAATAATTTCCAAAGGTATGTCCTCTTTTGAATATTTTAAAGCATTACTTATAATGTTTTGAAATAATTGCATTAAATAATGTCGTATTGAATACAGTTTAGGGAGTTCTTCAAAAATTATTTGCGCTTTTTTTTCTTTTATTAATTTGCTTTGCATTAAGCTAATATCATTAATTATCCCCTTTAAATCAATAGACTCATATTTTCCTTCCTGATTCGTATTGATCCTAGAAAATTCTAAAATATCTAAAATAATTTGGCGCATTCTTTTGGCACCGTCAACGGCAAAATTAATATAGCTCAATCCTTTTTCGTCTAACACCTCAACATATCTCTTTTCGAGTAAGGTTAAAAAACTAGTAACCATTCTTAAGGGTTCTTGTAAATCGTGTGATGCTACATAGGCAAATTGTTCTAATTCTTTATTTGAAGTAACAAGTTCTGCCTTTTGTCTATTTAAATTTTCATTTAATAAAATTAACTTGCTTTCATTAGTTTTTCGTTCGGTAATGTCTCTGATAAAGGCACAAAAGAATTCTTCGCCATCTTGACTTATAGGTAAAACAGTTAATTCAATAGGGAATTCAGTCCCATTTCTTTTGATAGCAGATAATTGTAGTAATACGTTAATTGCGTTTCCTTTTCCTGTTTTTAAATAATTTTTCATTCCATTATCATGCATTGATCTAAAATGCTCAGGAATAATTATAGATGATAATACTTTACCCATAACCTCATTTTCGCTCCAGCCAAAAATTTGTTCCGCTTGCGGATTCCAAAAAGTAATCATTCCGTCTTTGTCGATGCAAATAATAGCGTCCAAGGCAGCATTCATAATTAATTTTCTGCGTTCTTCAGTATTTCTTAACTCTTCTTCAGCTTTTTTGCGTTCCGTGATATTTACATTAGATCCTAGATAACCAATGTGTTCATTCTTATCATTGAATAGTTTTTTAGCCCTTCCATTGACCCAAATGATATTTTTATTGCTATTTAAAAAGCGATATTCATAATTCCATTCGCCATTAGATTCAATGGATTTGTACCAATTATCAGTTACAAACTCCAAATCATCAGGATGAAGAGCGTTTATCCATCCTTTGCCTAGAGCGTCTTCTAATTGCATTGATGCCATTTCAAGCCAAGTTTCATTAGCATAAATACAATCTCCATTTATATCAGTTGTATAAATAGCAATTGGCGACTGTTGGGCGTATGCTTTAAATCTAGCGTCGCTTTCCTGTGCTTTTTCTATTGCGCTTCTTAACTCTACATCTGCTTTTTTACGTGCGGTAATATCGCTGGTAACCCCTAAGAGATTCACTATTTTTCCTGTGGTGTCTTTCAGCGGAACAGCATGTGTTTCTAGCCAGCGGTGACAGCCTTTCAAACCGGTAATTTCAAACTCAAAAGTTCCTGAGTTGCCTTTGAAAACTGCCGCACTTAATCTATTAAAGCCTATTTGATATTCTTTGTTCACCAAATCCGTCATGCGGTGACCTACTACTTGTTGCTCATTGTCAGCTTCTATCATAGCAAGTCCTGCTGGATTCATCGATATTAATTCGCCTTTGCTGTTGAGTACTTTTACGCATTCGGGCTCGTTGTCTAAAATGGTGCGGAGATAGTTTTCACTTTCAATCAGTTTGATTTCTGCTTTTTTTCTTTCTGTAATATCTTGAAAACTACCATATATTCTGATGCAATTTCCATTTACAAACTCGGCTTCTCCTATAACTCGTATCCATCGTTCATGACCTTTTGCAGTTATAATTTGGAATTCATCATCCCATGATTTCCCTGTATTTATTGCTTCTTCTACATATTCAGTAATTCTAGTTCTATTACTTCCTTTTTTATAAAAAGCAATACCACTTTGTACATTTGGAATATAATCTGGTGCTACTTCGTGAATCTCTTTAGTAATATCAGACCAAAAATTAGTATTATTTTGCAAATCAACTTCCCAACCTCCAATTCTTGCTAATTCATTAACTTTTTGTAATAAATACTCAAGTTCTTTCTTATCTGTTATATCTTTAGCTACCGCATAAATAGTATTGTATTCACTAACATAAATGGCATTCCAAGCAAGCCATTTTGTTTTACCAGATTTAGTGATGTACCTATTTTCAAAATAATTGGAGCGTTTAGTTTCTAACAATGTAGCTACTTCCATTGTAGATTTTTCTTTGTCTTCAGGATGAATAAAATCTGTATAGGGTATTCCGGAGATCTCTTCTTGGGTGTACCCTAAAAGTTGGCACGCTGCAGGATTTACTTTTTTAAAATATCCATCTAAACCTATGATCACAATCAAATCTGGAGCAAAATTGAACATTTGATTCAATTCTAGTTCCAGTTGTTTTCGTTTAATCTCGGGACTTAAATAATCTCCTAGTTTTTTAAATAAGCTACCGTATTTAGCAGTTTCTAAAAGTTCACGATCTAGTCCAAAAGCCAGCACTCCGATAACTTCATTATTATAAAGCAAAGGCAATCCTATTATTGTTTTTAAACCATATTTAAGTATAGCATCTCGTCGTCGAAGTAGTTTTTGGTTTGCAAGATCTCCCCAAATGGTTATTTCTTTAGTTTTAGCAACAACGCCAGTAAGACCTTCTCCATAAATAAAAGTATCTACTGATTTTGTTTCTTCTATAAATAAACTCATGTTTTCAGTGGTAGCATGATTGCTTATTTTTTTCAGTACATTTTGATCACTAGAAGCTAACCAAGCTTCTGCAAAACAAAAATCGCCAAATTTAGCTATATCACGTAATGTTCTGTCTAATGTTTCATGCAGTTTTAAAGGCTCACTGAAGACGGTGCTAATATCCGCTATCAGTTTATTTTGTAGTTCTTCGTTTTTACGGATGGTTACATCTCTTTCGACAGCAATCCAATGGGTGTACCAGCCTTTTTCGTTTGCTACTGGCGTTAATGTAAAATTGATCCAGAATTCCTCTCCATTTTTTTTATAATTGATAGTAGTAATTTCACAGCTTTGCCATTTTCTAATGGCTTCACTAAGGCGTTTTAGTTCTGCTTTGTCTGATTTTGGTCCTTGTAATATTCTTGGTGTTTTCCCTATTACTTCTTCGGCAGTGTAGCCTGTCATTTTTGTAAAAGCTTCATTAACATACAAAATTCTTGGCCCTGGCTCATCAAACGGTTCGGCTTCGGTAATTAATATGGAATCAGTAGTATTGGTAATTACAGATTCTAATAATTTAAGATGCTGTTCTTTTTCTTTTTGTTCGGTAATATCCCAATTGACCCCAATCATGCGTATTGCATTTCCATCAATGTCTCTTTCGATAATTCCAGAAGCGTTTATATAATGAACAGATAAATCATTCCATACAATCCTGAATTCAGGTTTATAGTCCTTTTTATCAGCGAGTGCAAGGTCCATTTCGTTTTGTACCTTTTGCCTGTCATCTGGGTGCAATCTTGAAAACCATCCTTCATACACAGAATCAAATTCATTTGTTGCAACGCTGTATAAGCGGTACATTCCCTCATCCCACGTTAGCAAATTATTTTTTAAATCCCAATCCCATATTCCAATTTGTGCACTTTGTGTTGCTAGCCTCAATCGTTCTGCAAGTTGGTTTTTTTCTACTTCGCTATTGTATTGTAGGGTAATATCCCGCAATACTTTTGAAGCTCCAATAACATCGCCGTCAAGATTCTTTATGGGAGAAATGGTAAGTGCTGCATAAAAAATTGTGCCATCTTTCCTTAGCCTTTCTGTTTTTAAATTGCTAACGGTTTCTCCACTTTTTATTTTATCTATAATGCTAACTTCTTCGTGTTGAAGTTGCGGCGGTATTAATGTCAAAATGCTTTTTCCAATAATTTCGTCTGCATTATAGCCAAATATTTTCTCGGCACCATGATTCCAACTTGTAATGATTCCGTCAAGTCTTTTACTCAGCATTGCATCATCAGACGAATCTACGATGGAAGCAAATAAAGCATGTTCCTCTTGGTGTAAAAAATCAATTTCTAAATTGGCAATTAATAATTCTGCTGCTCTTTTTTCTTGTTCTTGGATTTGAAAAGCCAGTTCCTGGTTTGCAATAATCAGTTCGTTTGCTCGCTTGTCATTTTCAGTATTTTGAAAGGCCAATTCAGTATTGGTAATTAATAACTTTGCAATAAGTGCCTCTTTTTCAGAATTTTGAATGGCAATAATTTTGTTAGCTTCAATAAGTTCCGCTTCATTTTTTTTTTGGGAAGTAATATTACGGGCAACCTGATAAGATCCTACGATAGTACCAGCTTGGTCTTTGATGTCAGCTACAATAATTGAAACGGACAATTGCTCCCTGTTCTTTGTAATTCGGGTTGTTTCGTAACAATTAAAAATTTCAGTATTGGATATTCTAGAGAGATGATTTTCATCATTATTGATAAATTCAGGGGGAATTAGTAAGGAAATGTTTTTGCCAATCATTTCTTCTGATGTGTAACCAAACATTTTTTCACTGCCTTTATTCCAGCTTTGAATGGTTCCATCTAATGATTTACTAATGATTGCATCTTCAGTATATTCTAGGATACTAGAAAGATCGCTATTGTAGTCTTTATTCATGTTTAGTAGGTTTTTTATCGATAAATCACTCTCTTAACGAATCATCTAGTGCATAGTATTTGTGTTTGTCAGCCTTACAAAGTGCTAAAAATAGCTTGAGGTCGGGTCGGTAAAGTTATAGATTCTTGTTTAAGGGTAGAATGTTCTGTATTATCTTGATTTATTCGAATATAATGTCATTAAACTTAGCAGTCTTAGCCGTCTCTTCAATTGATTTTAGTAAAAAATTAGAACAGCTAAAAGGACAAATTCTTAACATACTGACATTGCAGTCGAATATATATTGGGAAATTCACAACAAACTTTCCACCATTAAATAATAGACTCTCGTTATTCTGCTCTTCAATTGATACTTGGTTTAGTTAATCATCTTTCAAATATATATTTTTTTTTTAAATTCACAACCATCCCAAAGTCAAAATTAAAAGTATTTTTGAATCACTTATTTTTGTTTTTCGAAAAAAATAATAAATCGGACTCTTCAAACGCTTCAAAATGGTGGAAACTGCAGACAAAAGCATTGGCATTGATACTCCCGAAGATTTGGAAAAAGCGAGAAGAATGTTTTGAAAATTTAAATTCAATTTTATATAAAGTTTTACTATTTTTAACCAAAATTAATTCAATAATTTATGAAAAAAACAATGCTCTTACTGATGCTAATACTGACCTTCACAAGTCAGGCACAAATGAAAGCCGATGACGTAAAAACGTTTACGCTCAACAACGGAATGAAATTTCTGGTCGTTGAAGATTTCTCGATTCCCAATGCCAATATGTACTTTTTTTATAAAGTAGGCAGCCGTAATGAATACCAAGGAATCACTGGACTTTCTCACTTTTTTGAACACATGATGTTCAATGGAGCCAAAAAATATGGCCCAAAAGAATTTGACCGTACCATGGAATTCAACGGTGGTTCGAATAATGCTTACACTACCGAAAATGTTACGGTTTACACCGATTGGTTTCCAGCTGCTTCAACAGAAATTATTTTTGATCTCGAAGGAGACCGGATTTCAAGTTTGAGCATTGATCCAAAAATTGTTGAAAGTGAAAGAGGAGTGGTGCTCAGCGAACGTAGAACAGGTCTCGAAAACTCTCCTTGGAGACTTTTGTCAGAATCGATGCAAGCAACAGCTTTTCAGGAACATCCGTATCATTGGCCAGTCATTGGGTATGAAGATGATATGAAAAACTGGACGCAACAAGATTTAGAACGCTATTTCAAAACCTATTATGCTCCAAACAATTGCGTAGTTGTAGTTTCAGGAGCCATAAAATTGGAAAAAGTGAAAGAATTAGCCAAAAAATATTTGGAACCCATTCCTGCACAACCAGAGCCACCAAAAGTTCATATTGTAGAGCCTCCTCAAACAGGTGAACGAAGAATTATTGTACAAAAAGAAGTGGCAACGCCTTATTTTATGATTGGTTATAAAACTCCGGAATCTAAAAATGAAGATTATTATGCTTTGAATATTTTGAGTTCTATTCTTTCGAGTGGCAATTCCTCTCGATTATATTCGGCACTTGTTGACCAAAAACAATTGGCTACACAGGTGTTTACTGATTTTGGAGATACTTTTGATCCTAATCTTTTCAATGTGTATGCTGTTGCCAATAAAGACGTAAAAGAATCGGATGTAGAGCAAGGAATTTATACAGAAATTGAAAAAATTAAAAAAGAAGGAATTAGCGACAAGGAACTTCAAAAAATTAAAAATCAAAAATTAATGGAGTTTTATGGTCAAGTGGAAACCATTAACGGAAAGTCGAATAATATAGGAACTTATGAAGTGTTTTTTGGCGATTATCGAAAAATGTTTGATGCACCGGCTAATTACAATAAAATTACTGTAGCTGATGTTCAGCGAGTTGCCAATAAATATTTGATAAAAAGTAATAGAACAGTTGGAATATTAAAAACGAATGTTGAAGAATAAAATTATGGAAAGGATGAAACAAAAAATCACGATATTCTGCCTGTTAGTTATTAGTATAAACCTATCAGCTCAGAGCTTTAAAGTACCTAATTATAGCACTTTCAAATTGCCGAATGGCCTCACTATTTCCTTGATGGAACAACACGATGTGCCTATTATCAGTGTTTCGGCGATACTTTCTGCTGGAGCCATTTATGATTATGACAAAGCAGGTTTGGCTTCATTGACAGCAACCGCTTTAAAACATGGGACAAAAAACTTCCCTAAAACCAAACTGGACGAAGAATTGGATTTCATTGGTGCCAATGTTGATACCTATGCGACTAAAGAATTTGCAGGAATTACTTCTAATTTTGCATCGAAAGATAAAGACAAAGTTTTGGCAATTATCAAAGAAATAATGCTCAATCCAGTTTTTGATGCTGCTGAGTTCGACAAAGAGAAAAGCCGTTTGCTAGTATCACTTGAACAGCAAAAAGAAAGTCCAAGATCAGTAATTGGACCCTATTTTGAAACCCTTTTGTTCGGAAATCATGTGTATGGCAATGTAATTAACGGAAATAATGCAACGGTTAGCAAATTGACTGGTAAGGATGTAAAGGATTTCTATAATACAAATTACAAACCCAATGATGCTGCGATTTGTATTGTTGGAGATTTTGCTTCCAAAGATATGAAAGCAACCTTGACTAAGTTATTCTCAGCATGGGAAAAGTCATCGAAGGTAAAAGAAAATTTAGCCGCAAAACCAATAGCTATTCCTACAGAAAACAAAGTATTGTTGGTTAATAAAGGCGATGCTAAGGAAACTACTTTTTATATTGGTTCACCAGGAATTAGCAGAAATAATCCTGATTTTGTTGCTATCGAAGTGGTGAATACACTTTTTGGAGGACGTTTTACGTCAATGTTAAATGATGAACTTCGAGTAAATACGGGTTTAACTTATGGAGCTGGAAGTAGATTCAAAACCTTAAAAAATGGAGGTTCGTTTTATATTAGCACTTTTACAGCAGTTGAAACTACCGAAGCAGCAATTGATAAAACATTGGAAGTTTTAAAAAAATTACATAGCAATGGAATTGATGAAAAAGCTTTGAATTCTGCCAAAAACTATGTCAAAGGGCAGTTTCCTCCAGGTTATGAAACAAATCAGCAATTGGCCAGTTTGTTGTCGCAAATGTTTTGGTACAATTTTGATAAATCGTTTATCAATAATTTCGAAAGTAATGTAGACGGATTGGATTTGGCGAAAGCCAACCAAATTATTGCCAAATATTTCCCTAAAGATAAATTGCAATTTGTATTAGTTGGCAAATCGGCAGACATTAAAAAGATAGCCGAGAAATATGGAAAAGTCACCGAAGTGCAAATAACGGATGATATTAAAAACAGAAATTAGTAACAAAAAAAGGGATTAGGTTCCCTTTTTTTTATGAACTATTGTTTCATTGTTGAAGTATTAATTTTCATTTTCAATATCGAAATAGCCTTTTACTTTTATTTTTGCGGTGAAGAAATTCAAGAACAATACCACAAAAAATAAGAACAAAAACGCTTGTGCGGTTGCTAAAATTTTTCCGATTAAAGTAATCGGATAATAATCTCCGTAACCAATAGAAGCTGAATTGATAGTGCTAAAATAAATGGCGTCAAACCAATGATAGATTGGCTTATTCAAATAATTTCCACAAGAATACAAAACGCCAAAAGAAAATATAATTTCGATATAATTAAGAAAAAGTAAAAGCATCGACCTTTTGTAAGAGCGTGGTTTCGAAAACATATCAGAGGCAAAAATCAGTGTTGGAATATATAAAACGGTCTCTAATAATACATAAATCATTATCCAAATTACAAAATGATAGCTTTGCCAATCATAAATTAATATCAGCAATGGAAAACTAACTTTCAGCAATACATAGAAATCTAAGGCTAAATCTCGGTATTCATAGCCTCTTAAACTCGCTAAGTATTTAATGTAAACGCCCGGAAAAAGCAATTGTGAAGAAGAGAGAAACAACCGAACTATTTTTTCTATTCCGGTGTCGTCCTGATGGTTGTTGTTCCAAATCGCCCTTATGTTCATAATGCGTTTCTGAATAGGATTGTATTCTGGTTTTGGAATCTTTGATAAATTTCCTAACAATAATTTTTTCAGAATCGATTTCATAATTTTTGAATTGAAATACTCCCCTAATTTACGAATTAAATACTTAGCATTTAGTACAAAAATCTATTAAAATTTACTTTCAATTAGAATTAATTCATTGGTTAGATCCATTTTATTATACGTTGTCACGGTATATTTTTTGGAATCAAAATTAGTAACATAGTTTAAATTGAGTTTTTTTTGCTTGTAATTTAGCAGCATTGTATTGAAAAGAATATGTCCCTTGGGTTTCAATAAATAGCAAATTCGGTCGATGAAAAAGAATTCAAACAAAAAGCTGGGCATAATTGTATCTTGAAAAATGTCAATGATAATTAAGTCGTATTTTTGATTCGTTTTCAATACAAATTTTGAAGCGTCATCAATGATTATTTCAAGATTTGGAATATTGTCGAGATGAAAATAGGTGTTGGCGATTTCAATAATGGCTTTGTCAATTTCAACACCAGTAATTTGGCCTTCGAAATTAATTTCGTCCACCAAAGTTCTGATTACGCTACCGCCAGCAACTCCAAGGACTAGAATATTTTCCATTGATTTAATTCTATCGAAGCCAATAATTTCCAAACCTTTTCTTAGAATCCGTTGTAAATTGCCATAAGAATAATTGGTCTTTTCACTGTCTAAAACTAATTTTCCACCGGTCCAAGTTATTTCAATGGTTTGACTTAGAGTAGATTTTTGTTTGAAAATAGTGATTGGTATGAAGTAACTGAGCAGTTTTTTGAACATTAGCAGTTTTTTTATCAAAAATACATGAATAATACTAATTTTACCAAAAATTGGTTCAAAATGAAAAAAAGGTTTTACAAGTTAATTTTCTTTAGGTTGATGGGTTGGAAAATTGAAGGTACAATTGATCAAAGTGTCAAAAAGTGTGTTCTAATGGTTCTACCGCACACGAGTTGGCACGATTTCTATTTGGGTTTATTTACGAGAGGGATTACTGGGATTCAAATGAATTTCATTGGAAAAAAAGAATTATTCCGTTTTCCATTCGGTTTTTATTTCCGTTGGATGGGTGGAGCACCAATAGATAGGGGAGGAAGTTTAAACAAAGTGGATGCCATTGCCAAAATTTTTGAAAACCGTGATGAGTTCCGATTAGCCATTTTTCCCGAAGGAACCAGAGAAAAGATTAGCGAACTCAGAACAGGTTTTTATTATATTGCATTGAAAGCAAATGTTCCTATAATTCCAGTTGCTTTTGATTTTGGACAAAAAACAGTAAATCTTGGAAAACCATTTTTTCCTACTTCCAATTATGAAAATGATTTACAAATTTTGCTACATCATTTTAATGGAGTTGTGGGTAAAATTCCAGAACTAGGTTATTCTACCGAAAAATAATTTATTCAGATGAATAGGTTTTAAAAGTTCCGTTGGTATAGAAAATTACTATTCGGTCAATTCCTCCATGCATTTTTTGAGTTGGAGCAATTTTTGCATTTGAAAAGAGATTCGGTATATTTTCTTCCATTTGATTTTTTGGATTTGAAAATTTTTCGCTGAACAAATCAGCTTGCTTTTCTATTTTAGGTTCTTCAATTGGAAGTTTTACAATTGGAGTAGGAGTTGCAATTTTAGTTTCATTTTCTAATTCTGATTTCGGAAAAGTTCCCTTTCCATTCAACAGCCAATACAAATCGACCTCGGGAAAAACATCCATAATTTTGAGGATAAAATCCAAACTTGGTTTGTTTCTTCCAGAAAGGAGGTGAGACAAACTCGAACGCTGAACGCCTATTTTATCGGCAAACGATGAGGCATTTAGGCTGTAATAATCTAGGATAATTTCGAGTCTTTTTATAAAATCTTCCGTGTTTACCATTGTAAATTACATTTAAAAATATTGATGTTACAAATGTAATCAAAAACAATGAACTAGCCTAAATTACAGTTGTGAATTTTAATATAATTCCAAATAAACTGCAATTAAAAATTAAAGTAATACGGTTTAAATCACTGATAATGTAATAAATAAACTCTAAATTAGATAACAAATACAATTGTCAACAATTGAACACATTACGAAGTCAATTAAGATTAAAAGCTTGTTTACAATTTTAAATAAAATGATTTTTCAACTGTTTACAAATGTAAATATAAAGATGTTTACTTTTGTAAATCAAATTAAAGCTATGGATTTAGAACAATTATTTAGTCAATATAAAGAGCAATCAATAGAAGGTCGATATATTACGTTAGACACTATTTTTCCGATTTTAGAAAAAATAAATACCAATAATCAATTAGAAATTATTGGAAAATCGGTACTTGATATTCCAATTTATAAGTTCCAAATTGGAACTGGAAAAACAAAAATTTTGCTTTGGTCTCAAATGCACGGAAATGAAAGTACAACCACTAAAGCGTTAATTGATTTTTTAAATGTCTTAAATGGAAATTCAAGATTAGGAAATATGTTACTCAAAACATTTACTTTTTGTACCATTCCGATGTTGAATCCTGATGGTGCAAAATTATATACTCGAGAAAATGCAAATAAGGTGGACTTAAATCGAGATTCAAAAGATCTCTCGCAGCCAGAAAGTATCGCTTTAAGAGAAGTTTTCGAAAATTTTGAGCCTGATTTTTGTTTTAATCTTCACGATCAGCGTACTATTTTTGGAGTTGCAAGTACTGGAAAACCGGCTACAATGTCTTTTTTGGCTCCAGCTTACAATGAAGAAAGAGAAATTAATGAAACTAGGTTAAAAGCAATTAATCTTATCGCGGGTATAAATGATGTTTTACAAAAATACATTCCAGGTCAGGTGGGGCGATTTGACGATTCGTTTAATATAAATTGTATAGGAGATACTTTTCAGTTTATAGGAGTTCCAACAGTTTTAGTTGAGGCGGGACATTTTCCGAATGATTATCATAGAGAAGAAACTAGAAAATATGTTTTTATGTCTTTGATTTCGGGATTTAATTTATTGTACGAAAACGATGTAGATAATAATGATTTTGATAAATATTTGAGTATTCCTCAAAATAAAGTAGTTTTTTATGATTTTTTATATAAAAATATCAAAATAAATTATGATGGTATCGAAATAATCACGAATTTTGCCGCACAATACAAAGAAGAATTAATTGACAATCAGATTTGTTTTAATGCCTACATTGTTCACATTAGCAAACTGGATGATTATTTTGGACATTTTGAATATGATGCTAAAGGAGCAGTTTATCACGATGAAATTCAGAATTTTCCAAAAATAAATCAACAAGCTTCCTTTTACCTTGACAATGGTATTAGCTTTCTTAATGGGTCAATTGCAATTTGAATATTGTAACAGTATAAATATTAAATTTTCGAATTATGAGTAAATTTCGCTTAGATGAAGTAGACCACCAAATCTTGGATATGTTGATTGACAACACCAGAATTCCATTTACAGATATTGCAAAAAAATTACTGATTTCAGCAGGCACAGTTCACGTTCGTGTTAAGAAAATGGAAGATGCAGAAATAATTATGGGATCTTCATTAGTATTAGATTATGATAAGCTTGGGTATTCTTTTATAGCTTATGTAGGAGTTTTTCTAAATAACACCTCACAAACTAAATTTGTTTTGCAACGCATCAACGAAATTCCATTTGTAACAGTGGCTTCGGTAACAACGGGTAAATTCAATATTTTCTGTAAAATCAGAGCAAAAGATACAAAACACGCTAAAGATGTGATTTTTATGATTGATGATATTGATGGTGTTTACAGAACAGAAACAATGATTTCTTTGGAAGAAAGCATCAATGATAAAAAACGTTTAATGCATACCATTTTTAAAGATATATAATTCATTTGAAAACTATTATATAATATAACCTCAAGTGAATTCTTGGGGTTTTTTTTTAAATAATTCAACCAAAATCTAAAATCATTAATCTAAAATCTACAATCATATATGTACACGCACCCTAAAATTGAAAGATTTAACGAAGAAGTACTTTCTAAATATCATATTTATAACAGTGTTTTTATTACACTCCCATTTGATTCTATAGACAATACTGGTGCATTATTGCCCTTGTTTACTGACGGTTGTGAAAACGGATTCAAAAAACAAGAGACACCTAAAGAAATCTTGGATATATTCGCTCAAAAATATCTTAGTGGAGCTTCCGAATCTGAAAAAATCGATTTGATGTTTCGTTTTATTCAATACATAGAACGTCAAATTGTTCTATTTGATGCTGTTGAAGATGCTGCATTCCCTGTGGTGAATAATATGGAAGGAAGAGGTTCTTTGCGAGATATTAAAGAAAAAGCTTCTGCAAAAGATAAAGATGAAGACTTAATTTCGTTCTTAGAAAATTTCAATGTACGAACCGTTTTAACAGCTCACCCGACTCAATTTTATCCTGGTGCTGTTTTGGGTATTATCAATGATTTAACGGATGCTATTCGTAAAAATAACTTATTAGAAATCAAACAATTATTGGCTCAATTAGGAAAAACACCTTTTATTCAAAACGAAAAACCGAATCCTTTTGATGAAGCTGTTAGTTTGATTTGGTATCTTGAAAATGTCTTTTACGAAACTTCAGGAGAAATTGTTCATTATTTGCAAAAGAATATTTCACATGGAATCTCAATAAATAATCAATTGATAAAATTGGGATTTTGGCCAGGTGGAGATCGTGATGGAAATCCTTTTGTAACTACCGAAATCACACTCAAAGTAGCTGATAGATTGAGAACATCTATATTAAAATGTTACTATCGCGAGATGAGAAATTTAAAAAGAAAACTTACTTTCTCTCAAGTTGATGTACTCGTATCCGAACTTGAAAATAAATTGTATCGATCTGTTTTTTACTCTAAAGGTGAAATTTACATCACTTTAGAGGAATTTATTTCGCAATTAAATAAAATTAGAACCATACTTATCGAAAGAAATCAAAGCTTATATTTAGATGAATTGGAGGCGCTTCTCATCAAAGTTAATCTATTTGGATTTCATTTTGCTTCTTTAGATATTCGTCAAAATAGTAAAATACATGATGCTGTTTTTAAGGATGTTGTGCAGTACTACTTAAATTCAAACTCTACAGTATTTCCAGACAATTATTTCGAATTAACTGAAGCGCAAAAAATAGAAGTTTTGTCAACAGTAAAAGGAGATCTTGATTCCAATGTATTTGAAAATGAAATCACAAAATCGACAATCGAGTCGATGCAAGCGATAAGACAAATTCAAGAAAATAACGGCGAATTTGGTGCCAATCGTTATATTATCAGTAATAATGAGAGCGCATTGAATGTCATGGAAACATTTGCTCTTTTCAAATTAAACAATTGGGAAAATCCAACCGTTGATATTATTCCGCTTTTTGAATCAGTTGATGATTTGCAAAATGCTTATGTAATTATGGAAAAATTATATACTAATCCGGTTTACATGGCGCATTTATCTACTAGAAATAACAAACAAACTATAATGCTTGGTTTTTCTGACGGTACCAAAGACGGAGGTTATTTGATGGCGAATTGGAGTATTTATAAAGCCAAAGAGGAATTGACAGCAATGTCTAGAAAATACGGAATAAAAGCACTCTTCTTTGATGGTCGTGGTGGACCACCAGCTCGTGGAGGAGGAAAAACACATAAATTTTATGCTTCTTTGGGGCCAAATATTGAAAATAATGAAATACAGGTTACGGTTCAAGGACAAACAATTAGTTCGAATTTTGGAACTTTAGATTCTTGTCGCTTTAATTTAGAAAATTTATTAAGTGCTGGAGCTACAAATCAGGTATTTAACAAGCAAAAAAATATTCTATCAGATAGCGAAAAAGAAATTTTAGATCAACTAGCTGAATTGGGTTATAAAAAATATTTAAGTTTCAAGAATCATCCAAAATTTATTCCCTATTTGGAACAAATGAGTACTTTGAAATATTATGCTAAAACTAATATTGGAAGCCGACCATCTAAAAGAAGTAAATCTGAACATTTAGATTTTGCCGATTTAAGAGCCATTCCATTCGTGGGTTCTTGGAGTCAATTAAAACAAAATGTACCTGGATTTTTTGGAGTGGGTTCAGCCTTAAAACATTTTGAGGAAACCAATAATTGGGATAAAGTTCAGAATTTATATAATGATTCGTTATTCTTTAGAACATTGTTAGAAAATAGTATGATGTCCTTGGCAAAATCCTTTTTCCCTTTGACTGCTTATATGAAAAAAGATCCTGAATTTGGAGATTTTTGGCAAATCATTTACGATGAATTTTTAGAAACTAAACGTTTATTATTGAAAATTGCTGGCCACAAAGAATTGATGGAAAACTATCCTGATGGGAAAGCATCGATTGATATAAGAGAGCGTATTGTGTTGCCTTTGTTGACTATACAACAATATGCTTTGTTGAGAATAAATGAATTAAACAAAGAGAAAAACCCAGATTTGGGATTGATTCAAACCTATGAGAAAATAGTTACCAGATCACTTTTCGGAAACACGAATGCTAGTAGAAACTCGGCTTAATTGTCAAATTCCAAAAAGTAAATTCCACACGAGCACAAAGTGCGAACTGACGAAGTAAATCCCAATTTTAAAATTGTTTTTATGAATTCCAATCAATTGCCAGTAAATGAATATTCTCAATTCAATGCGACTTACATTAACGCACTTGATGATGTCAATTTGTTCGAAGAACTAGAAATCAGTTTGCACGATTTTATTAAATTTGTTCAGAATATTCCAATGGACAAATTTGATTATCGGTATGCCGAAGGCAAATGGACTATTAAAGATATTATCCAACATAGTATTGATACCGAAAGAATTTTTGGGTATCGTGCCTTAAGAATTTCCAGAAATGATAAAACACCATTGCCTGGATTTGAGGAAAATGATTATGTAGAAAACACCAATGCTAACTCTAGAAGTATTCAAGAATTGTTAGCCGAATTTTCGGCGGTAAGACATTCTAATTTATTGTTGTTCAAAAGTTTTTCAGAAGGACAATTGACTCGAATGGGAATTGCTTCCAATCACCCAATTTCTGTTAGAGCTATAGGTTTCCTAATTATTGGGCATTTAAAGCATCATCAAAAAGTTTTTCAAGAAAGGTATTTATAATTTTGCCACAAAGTCTCGAAGACACAAATTTAAAAATATAAATAAGGGTACAAATTCTGATTTTTGAATTTGTACCTTTTTTCTTTTTTTGTGTCTTCGAGACTTTGTGGCAATTTTTAAATTTGTGTTTCTTTCTCAATCATCGCCAATCCAATACGAATTTTATCATAAGGCATCAGTTCTTCGAAATAATCAAAATAGGGTTTCAAGGCATTTGGCGATTCTAGTTTAATTTTGGATTCTGCAATTTTTGAAATTTCTTCAGCGGTAATATACGAGCTGAAATCTATCGAATGTCCATCGCTGTATAATTTGGCTAGATGTGATGTTATCGTGCTAATTCCTAAATTTCTTTTGGTAGCAATTTCTTCAACAGACAATCCAGTTTGATACATTTCTAAAGTTTCTTTGAAAGTGCTTCCGTCTGCTTTGGCTCGAACAGTTTTACTTTTTTGAAAATTAATAATCGCTTTTATGAATGCATCTCCATATTTTTCTAATTTTACTTTTCCAACTCCGTCAATGTTCAGGAATTCTTCATTACTCATTGGTCTTTCGGTTTCGAGTTGTTTCAAAGTAGCATCGTTGAAGATAATGTAAGCAGGAACTCCTTCTTCCTTTGCGATTTCAGAGCGCAGTTTTCTTAGGATTTCAAAAAGTGAATTGGCAGAAGTTCGACTGGCTCTTTCTCTGGTTTCTGGTTTGTCTTTACTTATTTTTTGAACAGTAGTCAATTGTACTTTTTCACCTTCAAATAAAACTTTCTTGGCAAAGGGAGTCAGTTTTATTTTGTTTTGCTGATGAAAAGCAATTTCGCAATAGCCTAAATTAATCAGTTGAATGAGGTATTGGTTCCAATCATACCAAGAAATATCGGCACCAACAGCGTAGGTTTTTAAATTTTGATAGCCTTTTTCATAAATAGAAGCATTTTTGGAACCTCTCAAAAAGTCAACAATCACTGGCAATGCTTCTGATTCTTGCAAACGAATTACTGCTGATAAAGCTTTTTGGGCAATGATAGTTCCATCGAAAAAAGCAGGCGGATTTTTGCAAATGTCACAATTGCCACAATTTTCGGTAACCAATTCTCCAAAATAGGAAAGTAAAATTTTTCGGCGACAGCTCAACGCATCTGCATATTGCTTCATTCGTTCCAATTTTGCCAGTTGAACTTCGGCATTCAAACCTTCGGAAGCAAATTTTTGCAACTGAATCATATCGCCATAACTTTCGAATAAAACCGTTTCCGATGGTAAACCGTCTCGACCAGCACGCCCAATTTCTTGATAATACCCTTCAATATTTTTGGGTAAATTATAATGAATTACCCAGCGAACATTGGATTTATCGATTCCCATTCCAAAAGCAATAGTGGCACAAACCACCTGACATTCGTCGTTGATAAATTCATCTTGGGTTTGTGAACGAAGTTTGCCATCCAAACCAGCGTGATAGGCTTTGGCATTAATTCCAATTTTTTGTAATTTCTCGGCTAGTTCTTCAGTCGTTTTTCGGCTTAGACAATAGACAATTCCAGATTCGTTAGGCTTGTCTTTTATGAAATCAATGATTTGTTTAACTCGGTCTAAAGCGGGACGAACTTCCAAGCTCAAATTTTTTCTATCGAACGAAGCAACAAATGTTTTTGGATTGACCAAATTCAATTGCTCAGAAATATCGGTTCTTGTTGCTTTATCGGCAGTTGCTGTCAATGCTAGCATTGGAGTAGAAGGGAAGCGGTTTTTTAAATAACCCAAATTGGTATAAGCTGGTCGAAAATCGTGACCCCAAGCTGAAATACAATGGGCTTCGTCAATGGCAATTAAACTTACAGTTATCTTACTAAAAGTATTTTCGAGATAAGATAAACTTTCTGGAGCCACATAAACTAATTTGACTTTGTTGTCTTTTAGGTTTTGAATATGCGATTGTTGCTCTTCACTGGATTGACTGCTATTGATAAAACAAGCTGCAATTCCGTTGGCTTTTAAGCTATCTACCTGATCTTTCATCAAAGCAATTAGAGGCGAAATCACAATGGTAATACCGGGAAGGACTAAAGCGGGGAGTTGAAAACAAATGGATTTTCCTCCACCTGTTGGCATAATAGCCAATGTATCTTGTCCAGAAAGGATGCAATTGATAATGTCTTCTTGATTGGGTCTGAACTTTTCGAAACCAAAATTTTCTTTGAGTTTGGCGTGTAAAATTTGTGTTGTCATTTTGGCGTGTATTTTTTAGAATCTAAAAATAATAAAAAAAGGAACTCGATTAAGAGTTCCTTAGCTATATTTTTTGAAAAATGAATTTATTCTTCGTCTTCATCATCTTCTTCTGGAAGATCACTTTCATCTGCATCATCATCTTCGTCGTCTCCAGAATCGTCATCATCTTTGTAGTCAGGTTTGTCTAAACTAGCTCCATCATCGATGTCATCGTCTTCATCGTCAAGGTCAAGGCCTTCATCTAATGGTTCAATTTCGGCTGCGATTTCATCATCCTCATCATAATTCTCAATTCTATCGGCAAGTTTAGTACTTATTTTTACTAAATAAATAGTATCTTCAGTACGAACTTCTACAGCTTCAATTAATTCGTTTTGAGCATTTCTAAAACGGATAATATTTGAATCATCATAGCCATCCGGAAATTTATCTACCAATAGATTTAAAATTTCGTGGGTCAGTTTTGCGTAATCAACAATTACTCTTTTCATAAATTATACTATAAATCCAACAAATAGGCGAAAATTAATGGTGCAACAATAGTGGCATCCGACTCTATAATAAATTTTGGGGTTTTAATATCTAATTTTCCCCAAGTGATTTTTTCATTTGGTACTGCTCCAGAATACGAACCATAACTGGTTGTTGAATCTGAAATCTGGCAAAAATAACTCCAAAACGGAATATCGTGCATTTCCATATCTTGATACAACATCGGGACAACACAAATTGGAAAATCTCCTGCAATACCGCCACCAATTTGAAAAAATCCAATACCGTTAGCGCTATTTTTTGGATACCAATCGGATAAATAAACCATATATTCGATACCAGATTTCATCGTAGAAGCTTTCAAATCCCCTTTGATCACATAAGAAGCAAAAATATTTCCCATCGTACTGTCTTCCCAACCCGGTACAATAATAGGTAAATTTTTCTCTGCAGCGGCATACATCCAGCTGTCTTTTAAATCAATTTCGTAATATTCTTCCAGAACGCCCGAAAGTAACATTTTATACATAAATTCATGCGGGAAATATCGTTCCCCTTTATCATCTGCATCTTTCCAAATTTTGTAAATGTGTTTTTGCAAACGACGGAATGCCTCGTGTTCAGGGATACACGTATCGGTAACACGATTTAGTCCTCTTTCGAGCAAAGCCCATTCGTCTTCAGGTGTCAAATCACGATAATTTGGTACTCTTTCGTAGTGCGAATGTGCAACCAAATTCATAATATCTTCCTCTAGATTAGCTCCTGTACAAGAAATGATTTGTACTTTATCTTGTCTTATTATTTCAGCAAAAATTTTACCTATTTCGGCTGTGCTCATTGCGCCAGCCATACTCACCATCATTTTTGCTCCGTTGGCTAATTGTTCTTCGTAAGCTTTTGCAGCATCAACTAATGATGCGGAATTAAAATGCAAATAATGCTTTTCGATAAATTGACTAATTGGTCCTTTACTCATTTTGTTTTTTATTGTTTGAAGCGTGTTCTTGTGTCCTCAAAGAAAATATTTTTTTTTGAAAACCACAATGAAAACTTTTAAAATTATTTTTTATTGTAACCTAATATTTCTAGAACTTCATTAGCGGTTTGTTGTTCTGAAAAAACTTCGGTTGCTAGGATTCCGTTTTCATCACGATCAATCAAAATATGTTTGGGTTGTGGAATCAAACAGTGATGTAAACCTCCATATCCACCAATCGTTTCTTGATATGCTCCCGTATTGAAAAATCCTATATAAAGCGGTTTTTCTTTGTTGTATTTTGGTAAATATATCGCATTCATATTCTGCTCGGAATTGTAATAATCATCACTATCACAGGTCATTCCGCCCAGTAAAACTCTTTCATAAGTGTCATTCCAGCGGTTGACTGCCAGCATAACAAAACGTTTGTTTATTGCCCAGGTGTCTGGCAAAGTAGTTATAAATGAAGAATCAATCATATTCCATTTTTCTCTATCATTTTGTTGTTTTTGATAGAGAATTTGGTAAATAGCACCGCCGCTTTCGCCAACTGTGTAAGAGCCGAACTCAGTAAAAATATTCGGAACTTCAACTTCGGCCTCGTCACAAGCTATCTTGATTTGATTGATAATTTCGTCAATCATATATTGATAATCATATTCAAAAGCCAAGGAATTTTTTATAGGAAATCCTCCGCCTACATTAAGGCTATCGAGAGATGGACATTCTTTTTTCAAAGCTACATACACTTTGATACATTTTACTAATTCATTCCAATAATAGGCAGTGTCCATAATGCCCGTATTTATAAAAAAGTGAAGCATCTTGAGCTCTAAATTTTTATTGTCTTGGATTTGTTTTCTGTAAAAAGGCAAAATGTTTTTGTAACCTATTCCGAGTCTTGACGTGTAAAATTCAAATTTTGGTTCTTCTTCTGCTGCAATTCTTATACCTATTTGAAATTTACCTTTGATTTCGGCTTGAAGCAAATCTAATTCCTCATAATTGTCAATAATCGGAATTGTTTTTTTGTGTCCATTGTTGATTAATCTTGCAATGTTTGTGATATATTCATCTCGTTTGAAACCATTACAAATTACAAATGTATTTTTGTTGATTTTGCCATTTTTCATCAAATTTTCAACAATATTGACATCAAATGCCGAGGATGTTTCAATATGAATATTGTTTTTAAAAGCCTCGTTCATTATGTATTCGAAATGCGAACTTTTAGTACAATAACAATAGAAATATTTCCCATCATATTTATTCTTTTCCATTGCATTTCTGAACCAATCTTTGGCACGTTGGATACTTTTTGAAATTTGAGGCAAATAAGTAAATTTTAATGGTGTACCATATTTTTCTACCAATTTCATCAAGTCGATATTGTGAAATTCGAGGTTGTCTTTGTTTAAAGTGAATTCGTCTTGTGGAAAATAATAGGTTTGATTAATTAAATCGAAATATTTTGTATTCATTTGGCTTTTTGTATTTTAGATTATTTAATTGATTGCATTAATTAAACTAAAATTCAAACCCTGATGTTTTCAAAAACGATTTGAAGTTTCTCATTTTCAGCTTTCAAATAAGGAAAAATGTCAAAACTAAAAGTATCCTTAATAGTAAAAAACCGTCTCAATATTCTTAAAAAAGAGCTACTGTTTTCGTTTTTAATGGAACTATAATTTCTTGTATTTTGACTTCTTTTCATTGCTGCAAATGTAAAAAATATTATATACCAATTGCAATCCTTTTTTATAAAAAAAATTAGGATTTATAATCTTGGAAAGCTTTTAAAATCAATTCATTTTCAACCGATTGATTGATTTTTATTTTTCCGATGCCCTCAATCAAAGCAAACTGAATGTTTCCGTACTCATTTTTTTTGTCATGAATGAGTAATTCTAATATAGGATCAATATCATTTTCTTCAAATATGACATCATCATAGATCGATTTAATCGTCGTTTTGATTTGGTTGTATTGTTGTGGATTAATCAAGTTTTTCTCTAACGAAATAAAACTTTCCAAAATCATTCCTATTGCGATAGCTTCACCGTGCAATAAGTTTTGTTTATTTTCATTTTCTAAAAAATAGCTTTCGATGGCGTGACCTAAAGTGTGACCAAAATTCAAGGCCTTGCGGATGTTTTTTTCAGTTGGATCTTGTAGTACAATTTCATTTTTGATTTCGACAGAACGATAAATCAGTTCATCAAAATCGGCAAAATCAATGGCTTTCAAATCCAGAAATTGTTCCCAATATCCTTTGTCATAAATCAAACCGTGTTTTAGCATTTCGGCCAGTCCGGAGCGCATTTCTTCTTTAGGAAGTGTTTCTAAATACTGGGTGTCAATCAGCACCATTTGGGGTACATTGATAACGCCAACCTGATTTTTTAAATTGCCTAAATCAACTCCCGTTTTTCCACCAACCGAAGCATCGACCATTGATAATAATGTGGTTGGAATATGAATAAAATCAACCCCGCGTTTGAATGTAGATGCTACAAAACCACCCAAATCAGTAACAACGCCTCCACCTAGGTTCAATACCAGACTTTTTCTATCGGCACCAAGTTCTGTTAAAACATTCCATAACTGAACACAAGTTTCAATATTTTTATTGGGTTCACCCGCTTCAAATTCAACAATTTCTATTGATAATTCAGTGGCTAAATATGGAAGGAATTTAGACAAACAATACTCATTAGTATTGCTATCTACAATAATAAATACGTTCGAATAGTTGCTTTCGTCAAGGAATAGATTTAGAGCTTCATATCCTTGTTCGTTAAAATATATTGGATAATTGTTGGCTTGAATGGATTGCATAATTTTTTAATAATTTAAAACGCAAAATAAGGTATTTTTTGCTTAATAATTTTGAAAACTCTCTTTATATTTGTGCAAAAATATAACAAATAATGAATAATTTATTCGATAACACACAAATTGCCTTTTCATTAAAAAGCGATACCGAACTAGATAGAGCCTATTTTTTATTCAAATTGATTGCCAATGAACCTCTTGTTAGAATTGGAACTGCAGTAACTAATTTTGCTCTCAAAGCAAGTTTGCCTGTAGAAGGATTGATTCGTGCCACTGTTTTCGACCATTTTTGCGGCGGTGTAAATGAAGATGATAGTTTGAAAGTTGTAGATAAATTGTTTACTAAAGGAGTATCCTCGGTTTTAGATTATTCGGTAGAAGGTAAGGAAGAAGAAGAACAGTTTGATACTGTTTTGGAAAAAACCTTGAAATTGATTGCCTTTGCCAAAGAAAAAAAATCAATTCCTTTTGCTGTTTTCAAACCATCAGGTTTTGGTCGCATCGATTTATATGAAGAAGTGAGTTTAGGAAAAAAATTAACACCAGCCGAATCCGAAGAATGGAATAGAGTAGTAGCGCGTTTCGAAAAAGTGTGCAAATCTTCTTACGATAGTGATGTAGCGTTATTGATTGATGCCGAAGAAAGTTGGATGCAAGATGCAGTGGATAATTTGGTTTCAGCAATGATGGTAAAATACAATAAATCGAAAGCAATAGTTTTCAATACTTTGCAAATGTACCGTTGGGATCGATTGGATTATCTGAAAAAATTGCACGAGAAAGCAAAACAGGAAGGTTTCTTTATTGGAATGAAACTTGTTCGTGGCGCTTATATGGAAAAAGAAAATGAACGTGCGATTGAAAAAGGGTATCCAACACCAATCTGCGATTCAAAAGAAGCCACGGATGAAAATTACGATGCTGCAGTAAAATATATGGTCAATCATCTAGATGCAATGTCCATTTTTGAAGGAACTCACAACGAAGCGAGCACCTATTTCTTAATGGATTTAATGGCTCAAAAAGGAATAAAATCGACTGATGATCGAATTTGGTTTGGTCAATTATACGGAATGAGCGACAACATCAGTTATAATTTGGCGGATAATGGTTACAATGTAGCGAAGTATTTGCCTTTTGGTCCTGTAAAAGATGTGATGCCCTACTTGATTCGTCGTGCCGAGGAAAATACTTCGGTTGCAGGACAAACCAGCCGTGAATTAGCAATGATAAAAGCAGAGAGAAATAGGAGGAAAGGGAAGTAAGTATTCAGTGATTAGTTTTTTAGTGTTCAGTTTAGACCTAACAAGTTTTAAAACCTGTTACGTCTTTTTTTTTGCCAATAATTATCAAGAATGACTAAACTGCAAATTACTCAAATTCTTATAAATACCATTTTCTAAAAAAATCAATTCCTGATGCGTTCCTTGTTCTGCAATAACGCCATTATCTAAAACCAAAATCTGGTCGGCACTACGAATAGTCGAAAGGCGGTGCGCAATAATAATGCTCGTTCTTCCTTCCATTAAAATTTCCAAAGCTTCCTGAACCAATTTTTCACTTTCGCTATCTAATGAAGAAGTGGCTTCGTCCAAAATCAAAATACTTGGATTTTTAAGCAAAGCTCTAGCAATGGCAACACGTTGTCTTTGTCCGCCAGAAAGTTTAACGCCTCTTTCACCAACGATTGTTTCAAATTTTTCAGGAAAACTTTCGATAAAATTCAAAGCATTGGCCTGTTTAGCAGCCAACATAATTTCGTCATCTGAAGCATCGGGATTTCCGTAGGCAATGTTTTCTTTGATGGTGCCACCAAATAAAATGACGTCTTGAGGGACAATACTCATATTACCACGAAGATTTTCCAAATCATAATCGTAGATACTTTTTCCATCTACCAAAATTTCGCCACTATCAATATCGTAAAATCGCAACAACAAGGAAGAAATAGTTGATTTTCCAGCACCGCTTGGACCGACAATGGCTATTTTTTGACCAAAGTTAGCAGTAAAATTCACGCCTTTCAGCACTTTCATTTCTTTTCTGGAAGGGTAGGTGAAAGCCACATTTTTGAAAGTGACATTGCCTTGTATCTTTTGAATAGAATGCGAATTCTGAGTAGAATTTATTTTTTCTGGAGTTTCGTCCAATAATTCGAAAACACGTTCTGTTGCTCCAATTGCTTTTTGGATTTGGGCATACAATTCGGCAATACCTCCAAAAGAAGCTCCAACAAAGGTGGAATACAAAACAAAGGATATTAATTGTCCCACGCTCATTTCACCACTAATACTCAATCGAACGCCAAACCAAACCACGGCTACTATAGCTCCAAAAAGGCAGAAAATAATGAAGGAAGCAAAATACCCTCTGTATTTCCCGCCTTTGATGGCGAGTTTTACTACCTCTTTTATTTTTCCATCATAACGGGCAATCTCATACCATTCATTGGCGAAAGCCTTGACAATACTTATTCCCTGCATTGTTTCCTCAACAATAATCTGACTTTCGGCAACCTGATCTTGTACTTTTTTCGAATATTTTCGGATGAAACGACCAAAAATTACTGCTGCTACAGCCACTAGCGGAACTACAGAAAGCATTAATAATGTTAACTTTACGCTTTCGGTGGCTAATAAAATAACTCCACCAATAATTAAAATAAATTGTCTCAAAAATTCGGCAATGGTAGAAGTAAGGGTGTCTTGTATTTGTGAAATATCTGCACTGATGCGGCTATTTAATTCTCCAACACGTTTTTGAGAAAAGAAAGACATGGGCAATTTTACCAAATTACTATATAAAGATAATCGAAGATTAGCTAAAGTATGTTCAGTAAAATTGACGAATAGTGACAATCTAAAAAAGGAACAAATTGATTGTAGAAATAATATTACGATTAGTAAAAGGGCAATAGTATTGGCTTGGTCGTAACTTTTATTTTTCACACAGTCAATCAGCAATCCCATCAATTTTGGAAAAGCTAGGGCAGTTGCACCTGTTAATAAAAGAAAAATTAAACCTACATAGAATTTCCAACGATGATTTCCAGCAAATTTAAAAATAAGTGTTGCCTTATTTATGGATGTAGCTGTAATTTTTGATTTTGGTAAATCATTTTCTTTGAATCGAGCCATTTTAGTATTTTTGTTTTTACAAATATAATATTATACTGATTCATTGATAAGAATTTTGTTTTATTTCAGTTCAAATTAAAATTATATTTTTATTTCATTTTATTTGCGAATCCAATATCTAAACGTATATTTGCAATCGAATTAAGGGCGATTAGCTCAGCTGGTTCAGAGCATTCCTATTTCTTCGGAATCTGTCGGGTTAGAAAATAATAAAATATTGGGGCGATTAGCTCAGCTGGTTCAGAGCACCTCGTTTACACCGAGGGGGTCGGGGGTTCGAACCCCTCATCGCCCACGAAAACTTCAACAGAAATGTTG
>JAYVIK010000170.1:0-11598 GCA_043770265.1 Flavobacterium sp.
CCAAAATCCTGCAACATCAATACCGCAGGAATATTCAAAGAACGTGATAATGCGCGATGCGCTGGAACCGCGCCATCAAATGTCAAGTTGAAATTTTGAGGAGTATAACCCGAAATCTGTGTCGGAATATCTGCCACTAATGTATTCGGTAACAATTCTCCATCATCAAGCATTACAGCATACAAAAGCGGTTTCAGAATACTTCCTGTACTTCTTGGCGCATCGATAATATCCACATCCTTTTGATGGTTGCCGTCTGTAGGCGAATTGCCGACATAACTCATCACTTTTCTATTGGAAACATCTATCACCAAAATAGCCAAATTATGCACTTCGTTTTGCCTATACTGGTTGTAATAATACTTTGCAATTTGATTGACCCTGTTTTGCAATCCAATTTCTATTGTGGTTTTTACCCGACTTCCTCGCTGATTCTTTGCAACTCGCTCTAATAAATGAGGGGCAATTTGTGGTAAATCAAACGGTTTTTGGGGTAAAGGTTCGTCTATCGCAAGTTCGCAAGTCTGTTTGTCAATTATTCCTTCTTGATTTAATTTCAATAAAAGTCCGTTGCGTTTATTCAATAATTTAATTTGGTTTTTTCCGGGATAAATTAAACTGGGCGCATTGGGCAAAACCGCCAAAGTAGCACTTTCCGCCCAAGATAATTGATGGGATTGCACGCCAAAATATCGCCAAGAAGCCATTTCGAGACCCACAACATTGCCGCCAAAAGGAGCGTGTGAAGCATATAGTTCTAATATTTCGTTTTTAGAATAGCCCACCTCTAATCGAGTAGCAAGAATGAGTTCAATTATTTTTTCGAAATAGGTTCGCCCTTTCCCGTTTCTGGATAATCTAATCACTTGCTGTGTTAAAGTACTTCCGCCACGAACCACTTTGCCCGCTTTTCTGTTCTGCTGAAAAGCATTGACCATCGCCACAGGATTGAATCCCGGATGTTTATAAAAATATTCATCTTCGAAATAAACAATACACTTCTTGAATTTATCCGGAACACTGTCTTGCGCAGGAAATCTCCATTGTCCATCGAGAGCAATTTTGGCGCCAAGCAATTCTCCTTCCTTGCTTTCAATCACGGTAGAATAAGGTTCTTGAAACAAGGTTCGAGGCAACGAAAAATAATAAACCACCATTAGCAAAAACGCTATTGATGATTTAATTTTATGTTGCTTTATCCAAGTGATGAAGCGTTTTAGGAACGCAATAAGTTTATTTTTCAAAGTGAATTTTGTTTCTTTTTTCCTAACAAGTTTTCCATCATAACAGGTTTTCAAAACCTGTTAGGTATACTTTTTTTTATATAAAGTCTAATATATAAATTATACCAACCACACTTTTAAAATAGTCCAAAGAGGTTTGGTATAATGCCGATATAGGATGAAAATAGTCCAATTTTTATTGGACTATATTGACCCGAGCGCATCGAACAGGCGAAGCAATACATAATCGGTATTAATTATTGCAGTTTTCTTTATTCAGATAAGTTTCCTAGAATCTTGTCCATAACCCAACTGGTGTGTGAAGCTGTCAAACCATTCGAAGGGTGTATGCTATTGCCCAGCAGCTGTTCCCGAATTCGTTCTACGTGATGCAATTGCACGTTTTCTGGATGTTCGATAAAAAGTTCCGTTTCGCCTTCATCATTTGAAAGTACAATAGGGTCATTTTCAAAAATGGAAAAAGTTATTTTTCCTTTACTTCCTGTGATTTCCACACTATCTTCTCGTTTATGGCTTCCAAAATTCCAGTTGCCGTTTCCTGTAATTCCAGATTCGTGAAGCCAGCAAGCCGTTATTGCGTCTTTGCCCGAATACAATCCTTGTTGGTTCAAACTAAAACCAGAAACTTCTTTTATATTTCCTAAAAGATGTATAGACAAATCTAAACCGTGGCTTGCCAAATCATCAAAATAACCTCCCGGAGCTACTTTGGCATCGGTGCGCCAATTGTATGCACCAGACAAATCTTGTTCAGAAGTTGATTTGGTCAAATTCCAACGAATGGATCTTACTTCACCAATTTTATTATTGTCAAGCCACATTTTTATTTGTTCGAAGCGAGGCAAAGATCGTCTGTAGTAAGCCGTGAATAAAGGAATATTCTTCGCTTTAAAGGCTTCGTAAATTTCGAGACTTGCTGCGTAGCTTGGCGCCAATGGTTTTTCGATGCAGCAAATTTTCCCGGCCGAAGCTACTTTCAAACCATAAAAATGATGTGTGTCTGGTGGAGTGGCAATATAAATGGCTTCAATTTCGGGATCATTGATTAAAGAATCCGCATCTGAATAATATTTACTGATGTTGTGTCTTTTGGCATAATCGGCCGCTTTTTCGGCGTTTCTTCGCATCACTGCTTCGATTTTGAAACCATCTGTTTTTTGATAGGCGGGGCCGCTTTTTAGCTCTGTGACGTTGCCACATCCTAAGATTCCCCAACGGATTGTTTTTGTGTTTTCGGTGTTGTTTGACATTCCAATTATTTTAATTTGTAAAAATAATAGAATAGTCGATACTAGCTGTGTGGATGAAGGACTAATTTGAGAAACTGTCAAAAAAATCAATCAACTTTGATACTTCTTGATTCCTTGATGAATTTTGGAGAACGACTTCCGTGAAAAGCCCTCAAAACTTCAATTCTGGTGGTTGTAATCCTGTAAATGATGAGGTAGGAACCAAAAATTATATTCCGGTATTTTTTAGATTTAGTCTCTAAATGACGACATTCAGAATGCAGTAAATAATTTGTTTATAAATCTTCTAGTGAAGCGTAAATTTCCGAAATAAAATAGTCGGCTAATTTTAGTCCAAAAGTTGCCCATCCGTATTCGTGAATTGAAGGAATGTCTAAAAATCAAATGGTTTTGAAGTTACTACTTCACGATTTTCTTTCTCCATTCCTCAAAATGTTTTTTAGATTCTTCTAAAGTATAAAAAAAACCTTCCTCCGCCTCTTTTATCAAAGAAGTAAAATTCTTTTGAGACATTGGTTTGCCTGAAGTGGCAAGATTGTTAGAATTTTCGTTTTTCATTTTCATAATTTGAATGCTACTTATTTTCAAATGTATAAAATATTTTAGATAAATATTTTTTTTGTAAAATATAATCTTGTTGAGAGGATCTTGGTATTTTTTATTTTTTAGTTAGATTTTAAAATCATTTCTGTGATTGCTCTAAAAAACTTCACTATGACAACATCAGAAAACATCCTAGCTCCAGCATCATTCATACGTCCGCAGGTAGAAAAATCGTGATCTCCTTGCACCACATTTTCAGATTGCGAATGTTAAGAAATTTTAAAAGTTATAACCTTATATTTGTGTTTTAATTTTAAGGCTATACCCATACGAAAAACACAAAACAACAACTATTAATAGATCAAACCGAACGAAAATTAGAGCCTTTCCGTTCGCTTGAAACTGCTGTTATTCCTCAAAATGGCTGGATACATACCATTCGAAAATCATTAAAAATGTCTCTTCGGCAATTGGGAAACAGATTGTCAATGACCGCGCAAAGTGTCAAAGAAATGGAAGAGAGGGAGGCAAACGGCACTATTTCGATTGAATTACTTAATGAAGCCGCAAGAGTATTAGATATGAAACTGGTTTACGGTTTTATTTCTAAGCACGAAAGTCTAGGCAAAATGATTGAAAAAAGGGCAGGAGAAATAGCCAGAGAAATTGTCTTTCGCACTAATAATTCAATGATATTAGAAGACCAACAAAACTCAGAAAATCGGATTAATAAAGCCATTGAGCAAAAAAAAACTGAAATCAAAACAGAAATGCCAAAATATTTATGGGATTAGATTTAGTTTATATAGAAGGTCAAACTCCGTTAGATGAGGAAGAAAAAGATGGATTGGTAATAAATAGGTGTTTTTAAATTTGGATAAATCGCCTGTTGAAATTAAAATTTTCGATGATGAGGGAAACGAAGTTTATGAAAGTACAAATTTAGTTGATCAAAATATTTCTAATGTTTTTAATGTCAAAAACGTACAAACTGAAAAATATACTTTTTTAATGACTTATAATGACAAGTCATTTTCTAAAAGATTTTCTAAAAGATAGTCCATCCTAACTTTGCAATCAAAGCAGCTTCATTTTTTTGGCTGCTTTTTTATTTCTTAAATGTACAAGATTTGTTCAAAACTCAGCTGTTGTTTTAGGTCCTCAAGATATTGGAAAGATTGCACTTTTGACTACATGATATTCTCGAATTCTTTCCTCACGGTGCAATTGCACTTTTCTGGATATTCAATAAAAAATGATGTTTCTACTTATTCGATAAAAAGTTTTTGAAAACAAAAAAATCCCAAATTTCTTTGGGATTTTCTATAGAATAATCTAAAAAACTTATACGTTTTTCAAATTGATAATTTCTTGTTCGGTAAGCAACCTCCAGTTTCCTCTAGGCAAATTCTTTTTCGTTAAACCTGCAAAAGCAACTCTGTCAATTCTCAAAACATCATAACTAAAGTTTTCGAAGATAGAACGAACCACTTTAACATTGGCCGATCTTAATTTCAAACCAATTTCGCTTTTTGCTTCACCTTCGATATAACTGATGTCTTCAACAAAAACACGGTGTCCGTCAAGAACTAGACCTTTATTTATTTTTTCTAAATCTTCGAATTTCAAGTTTTTATCTAAAGAAACTTGATAAATTTTGGATGATTTGTTGGTTGGTAAAGTAAACTTACGAATCATATCGGTGTCATTGGTAAACAACAACAAACCTGTCGTGTTCTTGTCCATTCTTCCAACAGGACCAATTTTTGCTGTAGTTGAACCTTTTACCAATTCCAAAACATTACGGTATTCCTGACCTTCGTCAAGCGCTGTGGTAAAATTTTTGGGTTTGTTCAACAAGATATATACTTTTTTCTCTGGCGTTAAAACGGCTCCGTCAAAATTCACAACATCGCCAGGTTTTACCATATAACCCATTTCGGTTACCGGAATTCCGTTTACTTTAACGTTTCCAGATTGGATGTAAATATCAGCATCACGACGCGAACACACCCCAGAATTGGAGATGTATTTGTTCAAACGAATTTCGTCTTTTACTTTGGGTCTTTTGGGTGCTTGATTTGGTTTTTTTTCTACTTTGTCAGTAGTATCTGCAACTTTGACAATTGTCTTTACTTTTTTAGGCCCTTGTGCCCTTTTTTGCATCGCAGGTTTTGGCTTGTTTGAGCTTGGTCTAGAACTGTTTGCTCTACCACCGCTTTTATTATTATTGCCTTCCTTGTTATTCATATTTTTATTTTATTTGTTTTTTATAGGTAATATGTAATTCGCAAAAGCTCATTTCATAATATTCTATAATTTACTTCGTCAGTTCGGTCTTTAATGACCTCGTGCGTGCAAAGATAGTTTTTTATTGCTTAGTAGTTGATAGTTTTTGGATTAGGGTTTGATAGCCCTGATGGAAACGGCATCCTCTTGTGGAGTGGTTCGCCACAAGAGATATAGTGAACAGCAGGAAAAAGCTTCAGATTCCTTCGTGCCTCGCAATGACAATTAAATAGATTGCAACAATTTTTTTCCGTACCACAACACACTTGGATTAATTAGGACAATGCTAAAAACACCAGCCACGATTAAGAATTTCAACACGTTGTGAAGTAATACAAATTGCTCTTTGGTGTTGGATTTCCAAAGATATTGCAAGAAGAAAATCAAAATGATAAGGCAAGTATAAAAATAAATGTCCATATATCCCACATCGAAAATTTCGATTAAAACATAGATGGGAATGATGGTTGAAATGGACAAAAATGTAATTATTTTCTTTGAAACCACTTCGCCGTAAATAATTGGAATTGTTTTGTAATCGTTGGCCAAGTCGCCTTTGATATTCTCCAAATCCTTAATCATTTCGCGAATTAAAAGCAATAAAAACAAGAAAGCAGCGTGGCCAAAGATTACTTCATAAAAATTTTTGTAGTACAACAAAATGGCGAAAAACGGCAAAACCGACAAAAAAGCTGAAGTTAAATTGCCTATAAATGGATATTTTTTGATTCTGTGTGAATAATACCAAATCAAGAAAATGTAAACTGAAAAATATAAAAAGGCACGCCAAGAAACTATGATTACTAAGATAGCTACGATGAAATTAAGCGTAAAATAAACCTGTAATTTTGTCTTTTGGCTAACCAATCGATCCAGCATAGACTTGTTGGGACGATTGATTAAATCCTTCTTACTGTCGTAAAAATTATTGATAATATAACCCGATGCAATGGTCAATGAAGTAGCAAAAACAATGATAAATAAATTGAAATCGAGTAGAATAGATAAAGCTCTTTTTTCGGGAGCAAGGATAAATATCGCCGAAAGATATTGCGCCAAAACGATTATCGGAATGTTGTAACCTCTAACTACAGAGAACAAACTGACAAATTTCATTACTAAAAGTTTGTTCTTTCTGATGAGCATGTATTAAAATTGGTAAACTACTTCTAGTTTATAGTCTTTTAAAGAAATTCTTGCTTTTTCCAAGTCTTGTGTAAAACCAAGAATGTAACCTCCACCGCCTGAACCACAAAGCTTCAAGTAGTAATCATTCGAGTCTATTCCTTCTTGCCAAATTCCGTGAAATTGTTCCGGAATCATTGGTTTGAAGTTGTTTAAAACGACTTTTGATAATTTTTTAGTATTGGCAAACAAAGATTTCATATCGCCTCCAAGGAAGTTTTCGACACAAGCATCGGTGTGTTTTATGAATTGCGATTTCAACATTTTCCTGAAACCTTGATCTTTCAATTTTTCCATAAAAATATTAACCATCGGAGCTGTCTCGCCCACAATTCCTGAATCTATCAAAAATACAGCTCCAGTTCCTTCCAAACTTTGGGTTGGAATTCCGGTTGCTTCAATATTATCTTTAGAATTGATTAAAATTGGAATGCTCAAATAGCTATTCAAAGGATCTAAACCAGAACTTTTTCCATGGAAAAAAGATTCCATTTGGGAAAAAATAGTTTTGAGTTGCAATAATTTTTCACGAGTCAAATTCTCTAAAACTGTGATTTTATTTTGGGCATATTTGTCGTAAATAGCCGCAACCAATGCTCCACTACTTCCTACGCCATATCCTTGAGGAATGCTGGAATCGAAGTACATTCCGGTTTCGACATCATTTTTCAGAGTCGCTAAATCAAAAGTAAACAAATCAGGTTGTTCGCTTTGCAAGGTCTCTAAATGCGACACGAAGCGCTTCAAATTCCCGTTCGATTTTATGGCTTCTTCTGATGGATTTTCTTCTCTCTTCAGCGCGCCGTTGTAAAAATTATAAGGAATAGACAAGCCTTTCGAGTCACGAATAATGCCGTATTCTCCAAAGAGTAATATTTTTGAGTAAAACAAAGGTCCTTTCATATATTGGTTTGAACTTATTTGATTTTGTTGATTTTTATTGGGTTTTGTCTAGTGTCGAAAAGAGATAAAATTCTAATTTGCTTAGAATTGTATTTATAATAAATTGTCGTTTGCTTTGATAAAACACATCTGTATTGGTTTTTATTAATTTGAGATTTTGGAAAGATGTCGGGTTCATTTTGAATTAAGTAAATCGACTTGTCTAATTTTGAAATAAATTCATCTCTTACTTTTATAGACCATTTTAATTCTAAATATTCCAGTAAATCAAGTAAATTTTTTTCAGCATTTTTTGAAAAGATTATTTCTCTTTTCATCTATATTTTTTCATCAAATCTTCATAAAGCACAAATTCTCCACGTTCTATTTGTCTATCTCCTTCCTCAATCTCAAACTTTTGCTCTTCTGATAATTCATCCCAAAAATCTTTTTTCTTGGTCGTGAATATTTTTTTTATAGATGTAATTATAGACTCATCGTTGGTTTCTTCCAACAATTTCATTAATTCTGATTTTTCTAATTCAATGTTCATATTCTCTTATTTAGAAATATAAAAATATTAAATTTTTGCTGATCCAATCCCAATTTGGTCACAAATATAATTACCATTTTGACAATAGCCAACTAATTCGTTATTAATAAATTGCAAAACGTTTTCTTTGACGTTTTCCGGGTACAAAACGTGAACATTTGCGCCAGCATCGAGCGTGAAACAAACTGGGATTTTCGTTTCGTTTCTGTATTTCCAAATGGCATTGATAATTTCCATTGTGTTGGGTTTCATCAAAATAAAATACGGAATCGAAGTCATCATCATCGAGTGCAAAGTCAAGGCTTCGCTTTCGACTATGGTAATAAATTCGTCCAGATTTCCCCTTTCGAAAACATTGATTAATTTATCCAAGTTTTCGTGTGCTTGTTCAAATCGCCTTTCGGCAAAAGGATGTCCGTTCATTAAATTATGACCTACGGAACTCGAAACTTGTTTTTCGCCTTTGTCAACTAATAAAATCGTGTCTTGAAAATTCTTGAAATTATCGTGAATTGTATAAGGAAATTCAACACCAAACAAATCGGAACTTCCTTGAATAGTTGCGTGTTCTCCCCAAACGACAACTTTTCCTTTTACGCTTCGGCAAGCACTTCCTGAACCTAATCGAGCCAAGAAAGAGGCTTTTTGGTAAAAATAATCTTCACTCATTTCTGGATTTAATGCTTTTTCTAAACTCATCAAGTTCATTGCTAAAGCTGCCATTCCCGATGCTGATGAAGCTATTCCCGAACTGTGTGGGAAGGTATTTTGAGTATCAATCGTAAAATGATAGTCTTTTAAAAAAGGTAAATAAATAAATACTCTTTCAAAAAACTGCTGAATTTTTGGTTTGAAATCTTCTTTTGGTTTTCCTTCAAAAAGCAGGTCGAAAGAAAAAATATCTTGGTTTTTCTTTTTGCCAAAAACTAATTTTGTAATCGTTTTACAATTATTCAAAGTAAAACTCACTGAAGGATTGGCTGGAATTTGGCTGTCCTTTTTCCCCCAATACTTCACCAAAGCAATGTTGCTTGGCGAACTCCATTGAAAATTGCCGCATTCTAAAGAATGAGAATATTGGGACGGAATAAAATCGTTTGCTGAAAACATCAATAATAAAATTTGTGCAAAGATACTGATTTCTTTAATTTGTTGAATCAGTCATAGGTTTGATTAAATAGTATTATCGCAATTTGTTTAATGATGTCTCTAAAAACATTTTTTTTGAAACACTGTCAAAGTTTATCGGTTGAAATTAAAGTAGCCAAAATAACAGTCTGCGACTTATTCCAAAAACCATATTCATAAAAAAAAGGAGACTTTCGAATAGTTAAAGAAAAATCAAAATCGGCTGTTGCAAAAACTTGCGACAGCCGATTTTTTTATAGACGCTACAGTATTGATTTAATACACAGAAAGAGATATTTATTGTCTAAATTATTTCTCGAATTTCTGTCATCTTGAACGTCTTTCTATGGAGTAAATGTAAAAAAATAATTTGGATTAAAAAAATATTTAGCGTCAATTTTCATAACTGCTCTAAAAAACAATCAAAGGAAAATTTCTAAACAAAAAAACAAATAGCTCAGTTTATTAAACTTTCAAAAATCCTATCCATTTATTCATAATTAGTCCTAAATTTGCAGTCTAAAATTTAGATTATGTATAGAAGTCATAGTTGTGGAGAATTGAATTCCTCACACATTAACACTGAAGTTACGCTTGCAGGTTGGGTTCAAAAATCTCGTGATAAAGGGTTTATGAATTGGGTCGATTTACGTGACCGTTATGGAGTTACTCAATTAATTTTCGACGAAAGTCGCTCTCAAAAAGAAGTTTTTGAACTGGCAAAAACCCTAGGTCGTGAATTTGTAATTCAAGCCAAAGGAACTGTTATCGAACGTGAAGCCAAAAACGCCAATATGGCAACAGGAGACATTGAAATCCTAGTTACTGAACTAAAAATATTGAATTCATCAATAACTCCACCATTTACTATAGAAGATGAAACCGATGGTGGTGAAGACATTCGAATGAAATACCGTTACCTTGACATTCGCCGCAATCCTGTAAAAAACAATTTACTTTTTCGTCATAAAGTAGCAATGGAAGTTCGAAAATACCTTTCGGATTTAGATTTTTGCGAAGTGGAAACTCCTTATTTAATCAAATCTACTCCAGAAGGCGCAAGAGATTTTGTCGTTCCTTCTCGAATGAATGAAGGACAATTCTATGCTTTGCCACAATCGCCACAAACCTTCAAACAATTGTTGATGGTAGGCGGAATGGATAAATACTTTCAAATTGTGAAATGTTTCCGTGACGAAGATTTACGTGCCGACCGTCAACCCGAATTTACACAAATCGATTGCGAAATGGCATTTGTAGAACAAGAAGATATTTTAAATGTTTTCGAAGGTTTGACCCGTCATTTGTTGAAAGAAATCAAAGGAATCGAAGTGGAAAAATTCCCAAGAATTACCTACGATTATGCGATGAAAACGTATGGAAATGACAAACCGGACATTCGTTTCGGAATGGAATTTGGCGAATTGAATGAATTTGCACAACACAAAGAATTCTCTGTTTTCAACTCGGCTGAGTTGGTTGTGGGAATTGCAGCACCTGGAACAGGAAATTATACCCGTAAAGAAATTGATGGTTTGATTGATTGGATCAAGCGTCCGCAAATAGGTGCTAGCGGAATGGTTTATGTAAAATGCAACGAAGATGGAACCTACAAATCATCGGTAGATAAATTTTACGACCAAGAAGATTTAAGTAATTGGGCAAAAACTACAGGAGCCAAAGCAGGCGATATGATATTCGTTCTTTCCGGTTCAGCCGACAAAACTAGAACACAACTTTCAGCACTTAGAATGGAATTGGCCAATCGTTTGGGATTGAGAAATCCAGCGGAATTTGCACCTCTTTGGGTAGTAGATTTTCCACTTTTAGAATTTGACGAGGAAACGGGTCGTTATCACGCAATGCACCATCCATTTACCTCACCAAAACCAGAAGATATGCACTTATTGGAAACTAATCCGAAAGCGGTTCGTGCCAATGCTTATGATATGGTCTTGAACGGAAACGAAATTGGTGGTGGTTCAATTCGTATTCACGATAAAACTACTCAACAATTGATGTTTAAATATTTAGGATTCACACCTGAACAAGCAGAAGATCAATTTGGTTTCTTGATGAATGCTTTTCAATATGGTGCGCCACCCCACGGAGGTTTGGCTTTTGGATTGGACAGATTAGTTTCAATACTTGGCGGACAAGAAACAATACGTGATTTTATTGCTTTTCCAAAGAATAATTCTGGAAGAGATGTTATGATTGATGCTCCATCAATAATTGATGAATTACAATTGAATGAATTGCATATTAAATTAGATTTATAGTCATTCATTCTTAAAAATGTGTTAGAAATCATTGAATATCAAATATTTTAATAAAATCTTTACAATATTATATTTTCGTATTAGATTAAATATTACATTTGCCACATTATAAATTATTATTACTATTACAATGCGTACAGGTACAGTTAAATTTTTCAATGAATCTAAAGGTTACGGATTCATTACAGACGAAGAAACAGGAAAAGACATTTTTGTTCATGCATCAGGAATCAACGCGGAAG
>JAYVIK010000171.1:0-32395 GCA_043770265.1 Flavobacterium sp.
CTCGCACTAAAAACAGGCATAAACGAAAACAACGCTAATAAAGCCACGAATGACCATATTACTCTGTCTCCTTTTAGATTGTTTACTAGTTCTTTCATTTTTTGAGTTATGGGTTAAAGGTTATGGGTTATAGGTTTTAGAGTTACGACTTAACACCTTCAACCAAGTGCCAATTTATTTACAGATTCCTCACAGCTTGTTTAAATTGATTTCCTCTGTCTTCGTAATTTTCGAATAAATCAAAACTCGCACAAGCTGGTGACAACAATACTGAGTCCCCTTTTTCGGTTAATCTTTGTGCCATTGTCACGGCATCTTCCATATTCGAAACTTCAATCATAATGTCGACCACGTTACCAAAAACATCAATTATTTTTTTATTGTCAACACCTAGGCAAATGATGGCTTTTACTTTTTCGCGAACTAATGACATCAATTCGTTGTAATCATTTCCTTTGTCTACACCACCCACAATCCAAACCGTTGGGGTATTCATACTGTCCAAAGCAAAAAATGTAGCATTCACGTTTGTCGCTTTAGAATCGTTGATATATAACACATTTTGAATTTTCAGTACTTTCTCCAATCGGTGTTCCACTCCTTGAAAATTGGACAAACTTTCCCTAATTGTTGCATTTCGGATTTTCATCAATTTTGCCACAGAGGTTGCCGCCATTGCATTTTTCATATTATGCTGTCCTTCAAGTGCCATAGTTTCGGTCTCCATTGTGAATTCTTCTTCGTTGATGATGTTTACTTCCATTTTTTTGTTTTTTATAAATGCTCCTGTTCCGAATGTTTTTGTTAACGAAAAAGGAATTAATTGGGCTTTTGTTTTATTGTTTTTTAACCATTGAGCGATTGCTTCATCATCGGCATCATAGATGAGGAAATCTTCCTCAGTTTGGTTCATTGTTATTCTAAATTTTGAATCAATATAATTTTCATATTTGTATTCGTATCGGTCTAAATGATCTGGACTTATATTGGTAATAATGGCAATATGTGGCTTGTAATTTATGATTCCGTCCAGCTGGAAACTACTCAATTCCAGCACGTATGAATCATATGTATTATCAGCAACTTGCCACGCAAAACTCTTTCCGATATTCCCTCCCAATCCGACATTTAATCCCGCTGATTTCAGCAAATGATGCGTCAGCATTGTGGTAGTGGTCTTACCGTTACTTCCTGTGATTCCTATTGTCATTGCTTTTGTAAATGGCGCAGCAAACTCAATTTCTGAAATCACTGGTATTCCTTTTTCAATCAATTTTTTTACGATTATTGATTTTTTTTCTGGAATTCCTGGGCTTTTCATTACTACATCTGCGTTTAAAATCAGGGCTTCTGTATGAGTTTCCTCCTCCCAAGCTATATCGTTTGTAATAAGAACGTCTTTGTAATTTTGTTTTATTTTTCCAAAATCAGACACAAAAACATCGTATCCTTTTTTCTTTCCAAGAATTGCAGTTCCAATTCCGCTTTCGCCACCACCAAGAATTACTAATCTTTTCATTTGAATTAATTTTTAACGAAGTTTTAATGTCACAATCGATAAAATGGCTAGCATTATTGACACAATCCAAAATCGAGTTACAATTTTACTTTCGTGGTAGCCTTTCTTTTGATAATGATGATGCAAAGGTGCCATCAAGAATATTCTTCTACCTTCGCCAAAGCGTTTTCTAGTGTATTTGAAATAAGCAACTTGCAATACAACTGAGAAATTTTCGACCAAAAATATTCCACACAAGAGGGGTATTAATAACTCTTTTCGAACTGCAATTGCCAAAACAGCAATAACAGCACCAATAGTTAAACTCCCCGTGTCTCCCATAAAGACTGATGCTGGATAGGAATTATACCAAAGAAATCCGATTAATGCACCTACAAATGCAGCAATAAATACGGTCATTTCACCAGAATAGGGGATGTACATTATGTTTAAATAATTTGAGAAAATGATGTTTCCAGAAACGAACGTGAATATTCCCAATGCAATTACCGAAACCGCCGATGTTCCTGCTGCTAAACCATCAATTCCATCGGTTAGATTGGCACCATTCGAAACTGCAGTGATGATAAAAATTACCATTGGAATGAATATTAACCAAGCCCAATTTTCGTAACCTTCTCCCGTCCAGGCTAATAATTCGGCATAGTCAAATTCGTTATTTTTGACAAAAGGAATTGTAGTTGCCGTTGATTTTTCATAAACTTGTGCTTGCTTGATTACATTTTCAGTTGTTTGTCTTACAACTTCACTTTTGGAAGTATCTGTTCTGATAGTTACCATCGGATTGAAATACAGGACGGAACCCACGATTAAACCCAAACCCACTTGTCCAAAAACTTTGAAGATTCCTTTAAGACCTTCTTTATCTTTTTTGAAAACTTTAATATAATCATCAATAAAACCAATGGTTCCCATCCATAAAGTGGTTACAATCAACAATACAATATAAATGTTTTGAAGTTTTGCAAATAGAAAAACAGGTATTAAAGTAGCAAAAATGATGATTAAACCACCCATTGTAGGAGTGCCTTTTTTTTCGTTTTGACCCTCTAATCCAAGTTCTCGTACTATTTCTCCAATTTGTTGTTTTCTTAAAAAACCAACTACTCTTTTTCCGTAAATGGTCGATAAAAGCAAGGAAAATAAAAACGCTAAAGCAGATCTAAAAGTGATGTATTGAAAAACTCCTGCCCCAGGAATGTCCATTGTTTTGTCTAAATATTCAAATAAATAGTATAGCATAGTTTTTAATTTTAGATTGCAGATTTCAGATTTCAGATTTCAGAAAAATCGTCAATTTTCATTCTTAAATCGTTTTTATTTATTTAATTGATCTAACAGTTCTTTTACTATTTTCATATCGTCAAAATCGTGACGAACGCCTTGAATTTCTTGATAGGTTTCGTGTCCTTTTCCAGCAATTAGAATAATATCGTTTGGTTGAGCGAGTTGACAAGCTGTTTTTATGGCTTGTTTTCTATCGGTTATAGATAATGATTTTTTATAATTTTGCGGTGCAACGCCTTGTTCCATTTCATTAATAATAACTTCAGGATCTTCATTTCTAGGATTGTCGGCAGTTAGAATGGTTTTGTCGCTTAGTACAGTAGCTATGTTTGCCATTATGGGTCGTTTGGCTTTGTCTCTGTTGCCGCCACAACCCACAACTGTTATCAATTGTTCGTTTTTGGTGCGAATGTCATTAATTGTTTTGAGTACGTTTTCCAAAGCATCTGGCGTATGCGCATAATCTACAATCGCCGTTATATTCGAATTGGAAACAATAAATTGAAAACGACCCGAAACGCTTTCTAAATCCGATAATAGTCTAAGTACTTCCAAACTTTCTAACCCTAATTCAATTGCTGTTCCGTAGATTGCCAACAAATTATATGCATTAAAAGTTCCGATAAGTTTTACCCAAACTTCATTGCCATTAATCTTCAACAACAAGCCCGACAACTGATTTTCTAGAATTTGTGCTTTGTAATCAGCATACGATTTTAAGGCATAAGTCAATTTTTTGGCAGCAGTGTTTTGCAACATTACTTGCCCATTTTTATCGTCAATGTTGGTCAATACAAAAGCCGATTTTGGCAAATTATCGAAAAACGATTTTTTCACATCCCTATATTCGGCAAAAGTGGGATGATAGTCCAAATGATCGTGCGATAAATTGGTGAAAATTCCGCCCACAAAATGCAATGCTTCGGTACGTTTTTGATGAATCCCGTGGGAACTCACCTCCATAAAACAATATTCGACACCAGCTTCAACCATTTCTCTTAAATAATGATTAATCGTTAATGAGTCGGGAGTGGTGTGCGTAGCTTTATATTCTAAATCATTAACTAAAATTTTCACTGTTGAAAGTAATCCAACTTTGTACCCTGCTTTTTTGAATAGTTGATATAATAAAGAAGCAATAGTTGTTTTGCCATTTGTTCCTGTAATACCTACTAATTTCAAATTTTGCGATGGATTACCAAAATAATTGGCAGCCATAAAGGCCAATGCTTTATTGGTATCTTGAACCTGAACATAAGTAATTCCGTTTACTATATTTTCTGGAAAAGTTTCGCAAACAATAGCGATAGCTCCTAGATTGATTGCTTTTTCTATATAATCGTGACCGTCTGAAATGGTGCCCCGAATAGCCACAAAAACATCATTGGCTTCTATTTTTCTAGAATCGAAATCCATTTTATGTATAGCAATATCTGTCGAACCTTTTACAGCTTCGATGGCTACTTTGTATATTATTTCTTTTAAAATAATCACGATAATTCTAATGTTATAGTTGTGCTTTTATCTAATGTTTCTCCAGCTTGTATGGATTGTTTTTTAACTTTTCCAACACCTATTATTTTTACTTTCAATCCAAGATTTCCAAAAAGAGTAACGGCATCCATTCCTGACATACCTTTTACATTTGGAATTTTTGATTTATTCAGTTTTTCGGATTTTGCATAAAAGGCTTCGTATTCTTTTTCTTGCTTTGGTATGTTTTTATTTATGTTTTTTATCTCGTTGGTCGATGGCGCATCGGTAAAAATCTTTTGTGCTATTCGTTTGAAAACTGGTCCTGCCACATCAGCACCATAATAATTGTTATTCGAAGTGTTCGGTTTATGAACAACAACTATACAGGAGTATTTTGGATGTTCAGCCGGAAAATAGCCTACGAATGATGAAGCATAATATTTTTCAGACCCACCATTTTTAGCATAATTTACTTGTGCTGTACCCGTTTTTCCTGCCATAGAAAAATCTTTGGAATAAAGTGCTTTACCCGTTCCTTTTTTCACAACATTTGCTAAAACCGCCTTTAATTTCAATAAAGTTTCTTTAGAACATACTTTAGGATTCAGTACTACTTTATCGTATTTTTTGATGGTTTTGTCCCATTGTTTTATTTCGGTAACAATTTGTGGTTTTACCATTTCGCCATTATTGGCAACAGCATTATATAAAGTGAGGGTTTGCAATGGAGTTACAGAAACGCCATATCCAAAAGCCATCCAAGGAAGTGAAATGTTAGACCAGTTTTTATCGCTCGGTTGCGGTATAAATGGAACGCCTTCACCTTTGAATTCTAGGCCTAATTTTTTATTCAAACCAATAGCGTTGATGTGATTGACAAATTGTGATGGATTGTTTTTGTAATTATTATAAACCGCTTGTACCAAAACCGTATTTGATGAAACCTCGAATCCACGTGCTAATGATATTTTTCCATAACCGCCTTCATGAGAATCTCTTACCGATTTTCCTGAATATTTAATTACACCACCGTAGGTATTAAAAACGGCACTTGTATCTATTTTTTTATCTTCCAAAAGAAACATCAAATCCACCAATTTAAAGGTAGAACCTGGCTCGTGCGACTCAGCGTAAGCATAATTTGTGGTTTCGTAATACGAACCATTTGAATGCCTTCCTAGGTTTGAAATCGCTTTTATCTTTCCAGTCTTAGTTTCCATAACCACCACACTACCGTGATCAGCTTGATACAGTTCTAATTGTTTTAACAAGGCATGATGCGCAATATCCTGAATGTAAACATCTATAGTCGAAACTATATCATAGCCATCTTGAGGATCAACTTGGTTAACATCACTAATTGGTTTCCATTGCCCTTTAGCAATTTTTTGTTTTAAAATTTTACCATCTTTACCGTTCAGGTATTTTCTGTAAGCCCATTCAATTCCTTTGCCATCTGGTGTTCCGTCAGGGTTTTTTCTTTCGTAACCAATGGTTCTCTCTGCTATTCCACCAATGGGATGTTCTCTAACGGTTTCTTGTTCTATAATAATTCCGCCTTTGAAAGCACCTAATTTAAATAATGGAAACCCCTTGATTTTTACGAATTCGGTATAACTCAAATCGCGTGCTATTAAAAAATATCTGTTTTTATTGGCTCTAGCTTTTCGCAATTCGTTTAGAAAAAAACTACTAGATTTTCTCAAAAGACGTGAGAGTGAATCAGCTAATGGTTTTATATTTTTCTCGAATACTTCCGATTTTGGTGCTACAGCATCAAATCGTATTTCATAGTTTGGAATTGAAGTCGCTAGCAAGCTTCCATCAGCCGAATAAATATTTCCTTTATTGGCAGGAATTACAAAATTTTTAACGGTTCTTTCTTTGGCTAATTTTCGGTAATAATCACCTTCGACCCATTGGATATTAGTCAATTTTATAGCAATAGCAAGAGCCATCAAAAAAATGATGACTGCTACTAAATAAATTCTGTAGGATATATTTTTATCTTCTACTGCCATAATTTTTGAAAGAAATTTTTCTTTTCTACTATTTTTTTGACTTTAATTTTTGTTGGAGGGACGGTCGATGGGAAAATTTGTTTTTTAGCCATTTTTTCTGAAACCGTCGATTCCATTTTTAGTTTCATTAATTCCGAACGTCTATCTACAAATTCGGAACGGAGTTCTTTTACTTGATTTGTTAGTTCGGCAATCTTAAATATTTTTTGTTCAAAACGCTGCGTATTAGCAATCATTATTATGGCAAGAACTATTAAAAAGACGATGAATCGCCAGCTTTTTATGGCATCGTCTTGAATAAGAAAACGTGCTTTCAATATGCCATACACTCCGTTTTTCATTTTTTCTCAGCTATTCTTAATTTGGCACTTCTGGCTCTATTGTTGATTTTGATTTCGGCATTATCAGGCACAATCAATTTTTCGATAGATTTGAATGGAACTGAAAAATTTCCAAAAAAATCACGTTCTGGCTCTCCTTCGAACATTCCGTTTTTGATGAATCTTTTTACCAATCGGTCTTCCAATGAATGGTAGGAAATCACGCTTAGTTTTCCACCGGGATTCAAAACTTCTAAGGATTGTTCTAAAAATTCCTTCAAAACATCCATTTCTTGATTGACTTCAATTCGGATGGCTTGATAGATTTGAGCCAATATTTTATTGCGAATTCTTTCGGGTAAATATTTTGCCAAAACCTCTTTCAGTTCATCGGTTGTGTTTATAGGTTGATATTCTCTCGCTTCGATAATGGTTCTAGCCAAAACGGGTGCATTTTTCAATTCACCATAATCCAAAAACACCCTTCTTAAGTTGTCATCATCATATTCATTGACCACTCTGTACGCATTCAAATCATTTTTCTGACTCATTCTCATGTCCAATTCAGCGTCAAACCGAGTCGAAAAACCTCTTTCAGGAACATCAAATTGATGGGATGAAACACCTAAATCGGCTAAAATTCCATCCACACTTTTTACACCATAAAAGCGCAAAAACCTTTTTATAAATCTGAAATTTTCATTGATTAGCGTAAATCTTTCATCCTGCAAAGCATTGGCCAAAGCATCTTCATCTTGGTCAAAAGCAAACAATTTTCCGTTTGGCCCTAATCGGCTCAAAATTTCTCTTGAATGTCCGCCACCGCCAAAAGTGACGTCAACATATACTCCATCGGGGTTTATATTCAATCCATCGACTGATGCATGAAGTAAAACTGGATTATGATATTCCATGGTCGTCATTTGTATTTCCCATTACTTCTTCGGCTAAATCTGCAAAATCTACATCTTCTCCGCTTATCGATTTTTCGTATAAATCTTTATCCCAAATCTCCACAATATTCACTGCCGATGAGAATACAACATCTTTTGAAATGCTGGCAAAAACCACCAAATCTTTTGGAACCAATAATCTTCCTAAAGCATCGATTTCTACGACTTTTACACCAGCAGTAAACCGACGAATGAAGTCGTTATTTTTCTTAACGAAACGGTTGAGTTTATTTATTTTTTGCATCATCAAATCCCATTCTTCCATTGGATACAATTCCAAACAAGGTTGAAATACAGAACGCTTCAAAACAAAACCGTTTTGAAGAGACGAAGCCAGTTGCTTTTTCAAAGGCGCAGGCAAAAGCAGCCTTCCTTTGGCATCAACTTTACATTCATAAGTTCCGACAATTGTATTCAAGTTCAAATTCTTTAAATGACGTAGAGCAAAAATATAAAAATTATTACCACAATTTACCACTATATCCCACTTTGTTAATAAGTTTTACCACTTCAGTAGAAAAACGCCTATTTTTTAGTCAATCAGAACGTTAGCCATTTTTTATCTAGTGGATTTGCTTTGTTGATATTGAAAAAAATCTGTAAGTGAAATCTGTTGAAATTTAATTTTAAATGAAGTTTGATTTGAAAAATAACAACAAAAATTATATCAAAGGATTGGAAGATTTATAACTGTTTTAATAAAGTTTATAAAATTTGATTCCGAGATTTTTTTTTAATTTTTAAAACCTATATTTGTGCCAATTGAAAATTCGCAATAAAACCTATGGAAAAATACTTTAAGAAAGAAGGTAGATACAGCTATTATGAAGCCGGAGAAGGAACTCCGATTGTTGTTTTACACGGTTTAATGGGAGGTTTAAGCAATTTTGATGCCGTAGCCAGTTATTTTTCTGAAAAAGGATACAAAATTGTCATTCCAGATTTGCCAATTTACACTCAAAGTTTATTAAAAACCAATGTTAAAGCGTTTGCAAGATATGTGAAAGATTTTATCACTTTCAAAGGATTTGATAGAGTTATTTTGTTGGGAAATTCATTAGGAGGACACATTGCATTGTACCATACGAAAATGTATCCCGAAAAAGTGGCTGGTCTTATATTGACCGGAAGTTCAGGACTTTATGAAAGTGCAATGGGAGATAGTTATCCAAAAAGGGGTGATTATGAATACATCAAAAAGAAAGCTCAGGATGTTTTTTATGACCCAAAAATTGCTACCAAAGAATTGGTGGACGAAGTGTATGAGTCTGTAAATGACAGAATAAAATTGATAAAAACATTGACCATTGCCAAAAGTGCCATTCGACACAATATGGCTAAAGATTTGCCTAAAATGCATGTGCAAACTTGCTTGATTTGGGGAAGAAACGACCTTGTAACTCCTCCCTCTGTTGCCGAAGAGTTTAATGAATTATTGCCAAACGCAACTTTGTATTGGATAGAAAAATGTGGTCATGCCGCTATGATGGAACGTCCTGATGAGTTTAACACATTACTTGAAGATTGGTTGACACACACGCATTTGAAAGCGCACTAAGTTCTAAATACTTATGAAAATTAACACAGCCGAATTTATTGTAAGCAACTCCGAAGTGGACAAATGTCCGAAAGACTTTTTGCCAGAATATGCTTTTATTGGCCGATCCAATGTTGGGAAATCTTCCTTGATTAATATGTTGACCAATCATAAAAATTTGGCCAAAACCTCAGGAAGACCAGGGAAAACGCAATTGATCAATCATTTCAAAATTAATAATAATTGGTTTTTGGTCGATTTGCCCGGTTATGGTTATGCCAAAGTTTCCAAGAAAACCAAATCCGTTTTTCAGCAATTTATTACCGATTATTTTGAAACCAGAGAACAACTCGTTTGTGCTTTTGTTTTGATTGATATTCGCCACGAAGCGCAAAATATTGACATCGAATTTATGGCGTATATGGGCGAAAGCGAAATTCCTTTTTGCATCATTTTCACAAAAGCGGATAAAATTAGCAAAGTGAAAATAGACTCGCACATTGCAGCTTACAAAAAGCAAATGTTTGCCAATAATTGGGCCGAAATGCCTCAGTATTTTGTTACTTCTGCCACAGAAATGACTGGAAAAGAAGAAGTTTTGGAATATATTGACGAAGTGAATCAGGAGGTTTTTAAGAACAATAGTGAGTTTTAAAACGAAAATTCCAAAATGTAAAAATCCCAAATCCCAATTATAAATATTGGAATTTGGAATTTCCTTTTAGAATGCTATTTCTTCAACTCCAATTTCTCAGCAAAATAATCGCAAAAATCTTGCATGGTGGCAGACATTTTTTCGTCACCTGTGGCTCTTTGAAAAGTTTCGGTCATCGACAATAATGTTTGATGAAAGAAGATTTTCATATCATCGACAGCCATATCTTTAGTCCACAATTCGATACATTTTGTCGATTTTTCGTCACTGTTCCAAACCGAGAGCATAAAGGCTTTTGCCTCTTCAAGTTCAACGCCACCTTCGACTGCAGCCCACGAAAGTTTTTCTGGAACTCGGTTTTCGTCTAATTGGACATTAATTTTAATTTGGGATGTGTTGTTATTCTCCATTTTTTTTAGGTTTATATTTAGATTTTTCAAATAATTCTTTTGCATTCATTTTAAGCATTTTTTCTAACGCGACATCATTGGTATTCATAAAAGAACGTACCATTTGCCAGCCTATCCAAGTGCCCACTCTTCCTGGAGATTCATTGTCGATTTCCAAATAAAATTTAGAAAATGGAGCAGGATTTATAAAGCGATTGCCCAATTTTGAATCGTTACTGTACAACATTTCATTCTCTAAAAAATACCGCCACATATAGCCTTCGTTTTCTTCGCACCATTTATTTTGTTCTGGTGTATATCCTATTTTTTCTGCATCAGTACAATCAGGCAATAGCAAATCTTTAAGATACAATTGTTTTCCAAAATAAATCATTTGACTCAATAATGATTGATCTGTAATAGGCGCTATTTTTTGTGTAGAAAAACTCGAAACAACATCCGGGAGGATTTGTTTTTGCTCGAAATTTTGTTTTAAATAATTGGGAAATTGATAAAATTTATGGTCTTTACCCAAATATAATTCTAGCGAAATGATGACTAGACTATCGGTATAAATCACTTTGTTGTTGTAATCCATTTCGGAAATTACAGTAATCATTTTAGGAGTTTTGGTTTCTGGAAAATAAAATTTCAGGTGTTTAATCAGTGAGTTCAGTTCTTTTTGGACAGGTTCAAAATTGGAGTATTTTTTTTGAACTTCGGTATATAATTCTCGCCATTGTGGGTTTTGTATTTTTTCTAGCCAAACACTATCTGGAGTTGCTTTTGAGAAAAAGAAAGGAAATTGTTTTTTTAATTGACCCAAATCCTTCGGTGAAGTTTCAAAAAAAAGTTTGTCAAAGCGTTCTACCTTGATTTCTACCGGAATTTCTTCGACAGCTTTTTCTACTTTCGATTTCTTGTCGCAAGAAACGAAAGCAATTAGTAAGGTAATTATAAAAAGGATTTTTCTCATTTTATTTTAACAGGTGTTCAATGAATCTTTTTGAAACGGATTGCAGGTATTACTACTGAAAATTATTATTTTTGCAAATATACAATTCCTTCATTTTAAAAACCCAAACTATTATGTCTAAAATAAGTACTATTCAAGTCGAAAAAGTAAATACGCATATTGTCAATTGGTTAAAAACTTATGCAGAGAACGCAAAAGTAAATGGTTTTGTTGTGGGGATTTCTGGCGGAGTCGATTCGGCAGTAACCTCGACGCTTTGTGCACAAACAGGCTTGGCTGTTTTATGCGTAGAAATGCCTATTCATCAAGCGCCAAGTCACGTTAGTCGTGGTCGGGAACATATAGAACAATTGAAAAAACGATATCCAAATGTTTCTAATGTTGAAGCTGATTTGACAACTGTTTTTGATAATTTCAAAACTATTGTGCCCGTTGTGGATGATTTAGACAAAGTAAATTTATCATTGGCTAATACTCGAGCTCGTTTGCGAATGACTACTTTGTATTATTTTGCTGGAATTCACGGACTTTTGGTGGCAGGAACTGGAAACAAAGTCGAGGATTTTGGCGTTGGTTTTTACACTAAATATGGTGACGGAGGAGTTGACTTGAGTCCAATTGCAGACTTGATGAAGAGCGATGTATATGCTTTGGGCAACTATTTACAAATTCCAAACTCTATTTTAGAAGCCTCACCAACGGATGGATTATTTGGTGATGATAGAACCGATGAGGATCAACTTGGAGCTAGTTATGATGAATTGGAATGGGCTATGCTGGAGGAAGAGAAAGGAAAAATAAGTGATAATTTTTCAGGAAGAGAAAAAATCGTCTTCGATATTTATAGAAAATTAAATACTATAAATCAGCATAAAATGAGAGAAATTCCGGTTTGTATCCTCTCAAACGATATTAAGTAGTATTTTTCTAATATTTTCTTTGAAATTAATAAATTTTTTATTAATTTTACTAATTACTAAATTATAGGCAACTCTAAAAATTAATATTATGATAAAAGTTTGTTTAGCAAATAATCATCCCGTAGTGCATTTCGGCGTAAAATCGTATTTCAAAGATCACGATAGTATTTCGATAGTTGCCAATGTAGGGAATTTTTTAATGGTAAGAGACATACTCCAAACTAAGGAGATTGATGTGTTGATTCTGGATCTTGAATTAGAAGGTCTTTCCAGTATTTTTGAAGTGAAAAATATTTTGAAAAATTTTCCAAAAACAAAAATCATTATTTTCAGTGATCTTTCAGAGCAAATTTATGCGCCAAACGCCATTAAAGCTGGTGTTGCTGGATTCGTTTCTCAAAAAGAAAAATTGGAAACTTTAGGTCAAGCAATTGTAAAAGTAAATCAAGGTAAAATTATTATTGACGAAACTGTCAAGAAAAATCTTGCCCTAATTGCAAAACAAAATAAAAGTGAGCGTTTATACCGTAAACTTTCTAACCGCGAAGTTGAGGTTTTACGCTATTTGAGTGACGGTAAGAAAAACAATGAGGTTGCCAAAATTTTGGGTCTCAATGAAAAAACAATAAGTACTTACAAATTAAGATTATTGCAAAAATTAAACGTTACAAACCTAGTAGATTTGGTAAACAAAGCCAAAACATTAGAAATAGTTTAATTGTATCGCGACATTACTCTTCCTAATTTTTTCGAAAATGAATTAATTAGTTTCGAATAGTCCATTGCCATAGATAAAGGCTCAATATTATTAGAATCCGGTTCTGATGACATTGAGCTTTTTATTTCTTCGATAATTCTATCGACTAAATACCATCTTAAAGTAAGAATAGTTTCAGAAACATATTGACTAATAGTTTTGTCTTTTGTTTTTGGAAAAATATTTTGCCCTTCCCAGTTGTGCAAAACCACTTTTTCATCAGCCATCAAAATATCTGTTACTTCTTGGGCAAAGTCAGGATTTAAGTGCATTAAATACTGTTCAATACTAAAGGTTTCATTTTGATGAAAGTAATTTATAATACTGTTGTAAATATCTCTAAACAATGGATTTGCGAGTTCTACTTCGTCTTCTTGTAAACTTAAATAGATGCGTTGAAATACTTTATATTCCTTTTTTTCAATCACAGTTTCTATATCTCCAGCTTCATTGGTTTTCAAAAGCACATCTTCAAATTCCTCGGATTTATTTCCGTACAACAAAAGAATTTCTATAATTTTTCTTTCTAAACTATAAAGAATATCTATTTTTTGAATCTGAATTGGCATTTCATTTTTAACCACTTCAAAAGCTTTTTGCTCTTGTTTTTGTTTTTTGCCAAGTTCAGAAATATCTTTTTGAACCAATTGAGCTAATGTACTTACCAAAACTTGCTCTGAAATATCCATAATTCGAGAACATTCCTGAATGTAAATTTCCCGCTGAATTCTATCCGGAATCTTGGAAATACTCACCACCATATCCCGAATCAAATCGGCTTTTTTGATGGGATCGTTTTTCGCCTCATTCATTAACAAGGAAGCTTTGAACTGGATAAAATCTTTGGAATTTTCATCTAAATATTTCACCAATTCTTCATAAGGTGTTTTCTTTGCAAAACTATCTGGATCTTCACCGTCTGGAAAAGCACAAACTTTAACGTTCATTCCTTCTTCCAGAATCAAGTCGATTCCTCTTACCGAAGCACGTAATCCAGCCGCATCGCCGTCAAAAAGAACTGTAATGTTTTTTGTCAATCTATTGATTAATCGGATTTGGTCTGGTGTTAAAGCCGTTCCTGATGATGCGACCACATTTTCGATTCCAGCCTGATTGAACTGAATGACATCTGTATAACCCTCGACCAAATAGCAATTATTTTCTTTGGCAATAGCTTGTTTGGCTTGAAAAATTCCGTACAATACTTTACTCTTGTGGTAAAGTTCACTTTCGGGTGAATTGAGGTATTTTGCCGCTTTTTTGTCGTTAGTCAAAATTCGTCCTCCAAAACCCAAAATCCTTCCCGACATACTTTGAATAGGAAACATTACGCGTCCTTTGAATCGGTCGAACGGTCGGTCTTCTCTAGGAATTGTTAAGCCTGTACTTTCGAGAAACTCTAATTTATAGCCTTTTCCCAAAGCTTCTTTTGTTAAAGCATCCCAAGTTTCGGGAGAATAACCCAATGCAAATTTCTTTATCGTTTCACCTGTAAAACCTCTTTCTTTGAAATAAGAAAGTCCAATAGCTTTGCCTTCCTCTGAATGTAACAGGGTGTTGTGGAAATAATCTTTAGCAAATTCAGAAACCAAATACATACTTTCGCGAACGTCAGTATTGGCTTTTTCTTCATCCGTTTGTTCTGTTTCTTCTATTTCGACATTGTATTTTTTGGCCAAATAGCGAATGGCTTCTGGATAGGTAAAATGCGAGTGTTCCATCAAGAAAGCGACAGCATTTCCGCCTTTTCCGGAGCTGAAATCTTTCCAAATTCCTTTAGCTGGCGACACCATAAACGATGGTGAACGTTCATCCGAGAACGGACTCAACCCTTTAAAGTTGCTTCCAGCGCGTTTTAATTGCACAAAATCGCCAATAACTTCCTCAACGCGAGCAGTTTCGAAAACGGTATCTATGGTGGCTTTTGAAATCAATTTATTTTTTGTTGAAGTTGGAAAAGTTCAAAGATACAAAGTTAATTTTGTATTATTTAAATGAAAAAGTGTTCCATTGCTGAAACACTTTTTACCGTACAAAACTAACCAACAAAATTCTAATTGAAATCGTAGCGAACTCCAAGCGAAATGTTGTTTTGATCTACCGCATTGTTCTTGAATAAAGGATTCAAATCGTATTTCAGATACAAACTCGTTTCTTTATAACCAAGGTAAGTGCTCACACCATAAATAAAATCATTGGCATTAAAATCGTCTTTGGTTTTTATTCTGATTTTATCATCGTCGCTATTGTAATACATTTTTTGTTTTGATTTGATGCGGAAACCTCCGTAACCCCCAATTCCGAAACGAACGCCTTTGTGGGAAGAAAAACTAGAATTCCCATGGTTCGATTTATTGCCCGAAAAATCGAATTCTAAATGCAATGGCGCTACAAGATATACGTTTTTGAAACGCGAATCTTCTAATTCGTTAGGAAAAACGGCGAGATTGGTTTGGCTATTTGAAGCTGCAACAAAATAGCGATTATCCGTTGGTCGAATGCTATTATACATTACTGAAAAACCGTATTTTAAATGCATTAAATTATGATTTTTGAAAATTCTGGTATTCTCCGTAAATCCCCATTCGAAGAATTGGGATTGCCAATAATAAAAATCTGAGTTGGCAACGGCTTTATTGGTCACTAAATTATTGACACCAAAAGCCAATACAAACTGTGAAGTGGTTCTTTTTTCGGGTTTGTTTTCAAGAATAGAATCTTTCTTTTTTTCATTATCTCCAAAATAGATCTTAATGGATTTTCTTCTATCGTGCTCTTTTAGATTATTTGAATCTATCTTTCCATCCACTTTCTGTTGTACTAATTTATTAAGGTTTTCCTGCTCGACAGCCACTCGGTCTTCGATGTTTTTAGCTCTAGTTTCGGCTAATTTTTGTTTTTTGCTGTCGGCTTCTTGTTTGGTGATTTTGCCATTTTCTAATGCTACATTTACGGCTTCGACTTCGATTTTCAGGGCTGATTTTTCTTCTTTTGTGATATTTTCAATTTTCGTTGTTATTGATTTTACTTGTGATTCAAAAGTTTGCTTCTCTTGCTCGCCTTTCTTACTCGGGTCTTGTGCGTGGATTTTAGTAATAAAAAGCAAAATAAATACGGTTAGGTAAAAGATAATTTTTGTCATAATGTTAGGATTTAATTGTTCGATTTTTGATTGATGATTATTATTATTATTATTATTGATTATTTCTATTTGCCAAAGCTTCTTTGGTTTCTTTGTATTTTTGGGTTATGGTATTTAATGCTTTTTCTCGAAAGGAAAGCTGTAATTCGCCGTCAACTTGGTTTAATAAATCGGTTGGATTTATTTTTACTGACGGATTTTTACTGGCGGATTTTTGGCTTTTTTCTACCCAAGCTATTGAACTGCCCGTGTTTTCTATGATTGTATTTTTATGCTCTACAATTGATTCGTTTTGAATATTAGTTTGAATTTCATTTACTTCATTTTTCTGGGTTTTAAATATTAGATTTTCAACATTGCTTTTAGTGTTCTTTTGAGTTTGAACCAAAGGTTTTGTTGCTGACTTTACTATGGTTTTAGAGAAATTTGACTCTATTTTTATGGATTCAATTTCAACTTTTGAATTTTCTTTTGGATTACTATTTTCAATTACAACTGTGTTATTTTTGATGTCGATTGCGTTTTCTTTTGCATTAAAAAACACAGTTGAAATCAATATAAATCCAATAAAACTAGCGGCAATATACAACCAAGTGTACTTGGTTTTCGGTTTTTGATTTGCTTGTCCGCTTTCGTCTGTTTCGGCAACAGATAACATTGCATTCAATCGATCCCAAGCCATTTCTGTTGGTTTGATTTCACGAGAATTCAATTTTTCCTTGAATTGTGTTTCTAATTTATGCTGTTCCATTGCTGTAATTTTTTAGCGTCAGTATTTGCTCTTTTAATATTTTTCGAGCGTGTGACAATTGCGATTTTGATGTTCCTTCATTTATTCCCAACATACTCGCAATTTCCTGATGTTTATACCCTTCTATCGCATACAAATTGAAAATTATTTTGTAACCATTGGGCAAACTATCAATTAAAGACTGAATGTCTTCGACAGATAATTGACTTTCAATATTGTTAAAACTGTCCTCAAAATACTGTTCCTCTTCGAGAAAATTTACTTTTTTTTGAACCCTGATTTTCGAAATACATTCGTTGACCATAATTCGTCGAATCCAACCTTCAAAACTACCTTTGTTTTCAAAATTTTTCAAATTGGTAAACACTTTCATAAAAGCGGTAATCATAATGTCTTCGGCTTGATGAATGTCTTTGATGTATTGTCGGCAAACACTCAACATTTTTGCAGAAAATTTGGCGTAAATCTTTTGCTGGGCAGATCGATTGTTCTCGATTGCCAAACGAATGATTTCTTTTTCTTCCTGGTTAAAGTGAATTACTTTCAATTTTGTTTTGTAATGTGTTTCTATAAGTAAGACGAGATTGCTTGCAAAAAGGTTGCATCAGAATTAAAAAAAATATGAAAAAAATAAAAAAAGTAGTAAAATCAAGGTTTGACGAGGTATAATTTTATTAAAAAAAAATTATTTTTTTCTTTCAATAACATAATTTACCATCAAAATCAGCGCGTCTTTGAACTCGGATTGCGGATAATGATCTAAAAGCAACAATGCTTCTTGCTGAAATTCGGCCATTTTTTGTTCGGCATAAAGTAATCCGTTATGGTCTTTTACAAAGGCGATAACTTCTTTTACTCGTTTTTTGTCTTTGTTGTGGTTTTTGATGGAATTGATGAGCCACGTTTTTTCTTTAGAAGAACAATTATTCAAAACGTGAATCAATGGCAAAGTCATTTTTTGTTCCTTAATGTCAATTCCTGTGGGTTTGCCAATGGCATCTTCTGTATAATCGAATAAATCGTCCTTGATTTGAAAAGCCATCCCGATGAGTTCGCCAAATTTTCGCATATTCTCGACCTGAATTTCGTCTTCAATCACTGATTTTGCTCCTAATGCACAACAAGCAGCAATTAAAGTAGCGGTTTTTTTTCGGATGATTTCATAGTAAACGTCTTCAGTAATATCGAGTCTTCGTGCCTTTTCGATTTGCAATAATTCCCCTTCACTCATTTCTCGAACGGCCACCGAAATGATTCTTAGTAAATCGAAATCACCGTTGTCAATGGATAATAACAAGCCTTTTGAAAGTAAATAATCGCCAACAAGAACTGCAATTTTGTTTTTCCAAAGGGCATTTATCGAGAAAAAACCTCTTCGGCGATTGCTATCATCCACTACATCATCGTGAACCAATGTTGCGGTGTGAATTAGTTCAATAACACAAGCACCACGATAGGTTCTTTCGTTTACAATTCCTGCTGAAACCATTTTGGAGGTCAAGAATACAAACATCGGACGCATTTGTTTTCCTTTTCGATTGACGATATAATAGGTGATTCTGTTGAGCAAAGCCACTTTTGAAATCATCGATTCGTGGAACTTTTTTTCAAAAAGTTCCATCTCGCTTAAGATGGGCTGCTTTATTTGAGAAGTGATATTCATTTAGGTCTCAAATATACTATTTTCGGTTATAATAACGTTATGTATTTCATGTAAATGAATCTGTTCTTAGAATTATTTTTTGGGTTTAGAAATAAATTTGAAACAAGTTCATCTAAGCCTTTAAATTATATAAAATCAATGTTTATGAATGTAGTTTTTATACAATTGATAATAAGATAAATAAAAATGTTTTAAAATCGTATTTCATCGATTATTAGTCTTTTTATTGTTGTTTTAACATTTATTTGCATAAATTTGGTAACCCCAATTAAACCTTTTAATGATTTCTGTATCAAAGAAATGAACCTTTAAATTTTTATATTATGAAAACCAAGATTTTATTATTCGTTACATTGTTATCCATCGCTTTTTTTAGTAGTTGTAATTCTAATGAAACAGTTGATGATGCCACAAATTCAACGGCAATTACTGCTGATGAAGTTATTGCCAATTCAGAAATCGATGCCACAGTTGATGATGTTTCTATCATTGCTGAAGACCAATTTGATGTGCAAAAAAGTATAGTAGCAAAAACATCTGCAGACGCTAAAACATCTGGTGTGATAAAAAGTATGTTGCCTCCTTGTGCCACAGTTACTTCAGTTTTGACAAATGATACTTGGACAAGAACTATTAATTTTGGAACTCAAGGTTGTGCATTGCCAAATGGAAATGTTGTAAAAGGAAAAATCATCATTAGTTTTTCTAAAAATTTTGTAACTCCAATAAGAACAATTTCCTATAAATTAGAAGGGTTTTATCACAATGATAAATTAATTGAAGGTAGCAAAACTATTACTCACGAGTTAAAAACTTCTGATTTATTAGCTGATATTCATCTTGTAACAACACATTCTATTGATCTGAAAGTTACCTTTCCTGACGGAAAAATTTACACTAGAATTGGATCAAGAGTGCGAGAAATGGTTGAGGGATTTGCTACCATTACTAATTGGGAAGACAATGTTTTCAAAGTTTGGGGATACCATAATACTACTTTTCCTAATGGTTCAAAATATACTAATACAATAAAAACGCCACTTTTAATTAAAATGAGTTGCAAAATGCCATTTCCAGTTTCAGGAGTTGTAGAAATCTTGAAAAATGATGCTAAAGCTACTTTAGATTATGGAATTGGAGATTGTGATAAACTGGCGACAATTACTATAAATGGTGTTTCAAAAGAAATAGTGCTGAGAAAATAAAATCCTCACCCCAACCCTCTCCAAAGGAGAGGGAGTTTAGAAAGTAAACAAAATTTATATTTTATAAAAAAGGGAGTTCACCGCTATGAACCCCTTTTTTTTATGCTTCTTTATTGGCCAATTGTCCGCATGCTGCATCAATGTCTTTGCCGCGGCTTCTTCTCACTTTTACTACAATTCCTGCAGCTTCGAGTGCTTTGATGTACCCATTGATAGATTCTTCTGAAGCTTGTTGAAACTCGCCGTCATCAATGGGATTGTATTCGATAAGATTGACTTTACAAGGAACATATTTGCAGAATTTAACTAAGGCATCAACAGATTCTTTATTGTCATTTATTCCTTTCCAAACCACATATTCAAAGGAAATTTTGCTTTTGGTTTTTCGGTACCAATATTCCAATGATTCTCTTAAATCTGCCAATGGGAAACTTTCGCTGAAAGGCATAATCTTGGAACGAATTTCATCTATAGCGGAATGTAAAGAAACCGCTAAATTGAATTTCACTTCATCATCGGCCATTTTTTTAATCATTTTTGGAATACCAGATGTGGAAACTGTGATGCGTTTTGGCGACATTCCCAAACCTTCGTTTGAAGTAATCATTTCGACGGCCTTCATCACGTTGTTATAATTCATAAGCGGTTCGCCCATTCCCATAAAAACAATATTCGACAACGGATGATTGTAATACAAACGGCTTTCTTTATCGATGGCGATTACTTGATCGTAAATTTCGGCGGGTTCCAGATTTCGCATTCTTTTTAGTCGTGCGGTGGCGCAAAAATTACAATCCAAACTACAACCCACTTGACTTGAAACGCAAGCCGTTGTTCGAGTATTGGTGGGAATTAAAACACTCTCGACAACCAAACCATCGTGCAAGCGAACCGCATTTTTTACCGTTCCGTCTTCACTTCGTTGCATTGTGTCGACTTTGATGTGATTGATGACAAAGTTGTTTTCGAGCATCGTTCGAGTCGCTTTTGCCACATTGGTCATATCGTCAAAACTATGTGCGCCTTTGCTCCACAGCCATTCATAGACTTGGTTTCCGCGAAAAGCTTTATCGCCATTGGCAACAAAAAAATCACGTAATTGTTCCTTTGACAAGGCTCGAATGTCTTTTTTCTCCATCATTGGGCAAAGTTAATGACAATTTTGAATTATATAGAATTTTTCTAAGCCTCAAAATTATAATTTGTAACTTTGTTTTTATAAAAATGAAATGCTATGGGACTTCCAGAATTAAAACAGAAAATTCAAATGCAAATCGAAAATGCCGACGAACGTTTATTACGTATCGTTTCCTCGGTTTTTGATAATTATTTAACTGATGATAGTTTAGATGGAACTATTGAAAATGTAGTTTCTGAACCAATTGTTGCTTATGATGTCTCCGGGAAACCCTTGACATTACATCAATACAATGAGGAAATCGACAAAGCACTTGACGATTTTGAAAATGGAAGATTTATTTCTCAGGAAGATTTAGAAAAAGAAATAGATAGTTGGTATGATGAATAAATTTAAAATAATTTGGTCATCGGAATCAAAAACAGATTTAAGAAAAATAAAAAATAATCTGTCAAAATCTAGACTAAAAAGCATTTCAATAGCTCCAAAACAAATAGTTTTTCCCGAGCAATTTCAAATTGACGATTATAGAAAAGATTGCCGAAGAATAATTGTTGGTAATTACAAAGTTTTATATCAATTTAAAAATAATGAAATCAGAATAGTTAAAATCTTCAACTCCCTTCACGATCCAATAAAAAGTTTACTTTAATGCACTTCATTTCCCAAGAATTAGAAAATTATATCGAGCAACATTCCGAAAAAGAACCTGAATTGTTGGCGGCTTTGAACAAAGAAACTTATCAGAAAGTTTTGTTGCCACGAATGCTGAGCGGTCATTTTCAAGGTCGTGTTTTGAGTATGTTGTCCAAATTGATTCGTCCTTTGAATATTCTCGAAATAGGGACTTATACCGGCTATTCGGCTTTGTGTTTGTGCGAAGGAATGCAAGAGAAAGGAACGCTTCACACGATTGACATTAAGGAAGAATTGGTTGATTTTCAGCGCAAACATTTTGACAAATCACCTTGGGGAAATCAAATTATCCAACATCTTGGCGAAGCTTTAGATATTATTCCAACATTGGACATAAAATTTGACTTGGTTTTTATTGATGCTGACAAGGAAAATTATATCAATTATTTTGAATTGATTGTTCCAAAAATGAACAAAAGCGGAATTATTCTTTCGGACAATGTTTTGTGGAGTGGAAAAGTCTTGGAACCTTTACAAAAGAATGACATCAGCACCAAAATTTTGTTGGAATACAATCTTTTATTGAAAAACGACCCTAGAGTGGAAACTGTTTTATTACCTATTCGCGATGGATTGACGGTTTCAAGAGTTTTATAATACAACCCTGTCAGGGTTCAAAATCCTGACAGGGCTGTATTAAACTGAAAAATTTCTCTTTTGTACTTTTTGATACAATTTGAACATCAAAAAGCCCAAAATTCCTCCACACAAATATCCAGAAATAATATCTAATGGATAATGCAATCCCAAGTAAATTCGGCTATAAGCGAAGATTAATGGCCAGAAAAATAGCAGCCAAAAGTATTTGAAATCTTTCCTGAAAATAAGGTATAAAAACGTAGCAACTCCCATTGAGCTGGAGGCGTGACCCGAGAAAAAACTATATGAAGAACGGGATTGTACTATTCTTATGAAAGAATTAATTTCTGGATTATTACAAGGGCGTAATCTTTGAAATCCGTTTTTGAATAAATTAGCGGTTTGATCTGTTAGAACAATCAAAATCGCAACGAATAAAAGTAAATACAAGCTTTGTTTCGCCCCTAATGTGGTATAAATAAGATACAACAAGAACAAAAAAAACGGAATCCAAGAAGTTTGTTTGGTAATCAGCAACCAAAAGCCATCATACTTTTCCGAACCTAAACCGTTTAAGAAAACAAATAATTCGGTGTCAATCGACAGAATTTTTTCCAACATTATTTTTTGCGTTTTATTGGGCCCATAGCGTCTTCAATTTCTGCTTCTTTGTTGGATTCGTCTTTTGCTGTACTTGCTTTGACTTTGTCAATTTCAATTGAAGATGGAGCTGAATTTTCGGTTACAGCAGTTGGATTTTCGTCAACAATACTGCTTTTGACTTTGTCAATTTCGGTCGAAAAATTATCCGAAATTCCTTTTAAAGGATTCGAATTCTCTAATAAATTGGTTTTGGCACTATTGATTTCAGTCTTGATATTGTTGGTTAAATCACTCAACATATTTTGGTCGAAACCATTGGCTTCTGCACCTTTTTGTATTTCGTTTTTGATATCGTTTGTGGCGTTTTTTAATTGTGCCATCGCTTTTCCCATAGTGCGCGCCATCTCTGGAACTTTGTCAGAACCGAAAAGCATTAGAACAACAAACATTATAAAAATTAATTCGCCTCCGCCAATTCCAAACATAATCTATTTTTTAAGTTGCAAAGTTACAAAGATGTGTAGTTACAAAATAGAGTAATTAAATATTAATTAACATTAGTCAAATTTTGATTTTACTTCTGCCTTTGGCCAAGTATTATTGGTAACATCAATATCGGCAGTTTCTAGTTTTGGGTCTATTTGAATCGTTTTAATTTCTTTTTCAGTTGCAAAAAACCTTTTCGTAGTGTCATTGTTTTTTCTCCAAATTTGAGCTGGAAATGTATAATTTTCTTTTGTATTGTCATTATAAGTTATCTCTACAATGATTGGCATTAGCATTCCTCCTGGTTTGTTAAACTCTACTTCATAAAAGTATTTTGGATTTTTCATCGTAGTTTTTTCTTCTGCCGAGAAATTTTGAGCTACGAAATCCGAAAGTATTTGGAGCGAATTTTTATCGAATGCCTGTTTTTTATCCGAACTCAATTCGGAATGGCTTCCAGAAACTAAATATACATAAGGTCCTTTTTCTGTGCCAAAACGTCTTTTATTAATGGAAACATCTTTCAGCTCTTTTGTTGGAGTATCGGTTACAAAATATTGTTTTACCTCTTTAATTCCAATGTCAACATAATCAGTAGAGTAAAACCAACCTCTAAAAAACCAATCCAAGTCAACAGCAGAAGCATCTTCCATGGTTCTAAAAAAATCTTCAGGAGTAGGGTGTTTGAATTTCCAACGGTTGGCATATACTTTAAAAGAATAATCAAACAATTCTTTCCCCATGATGGTTTCTCTCAAAATATTCAATCCTGTTGCTGGCTTTCCGTAAGCATTATTACCAAAACTGATAATACTCTCTGAATTTGACATAATGGGTTCTAAGAAGTTCTTATCAGAAGCCATATATGGAACAATATTTTTTGCTGGACCGCGTCGAGATGGGAAATTAGTTCCCAATTCTTGTTCGGCCATATATGCCATAAAACTATTTAAACCCTCATCCATCCAAGTCCATTGACGCTCGTCTGAATTGACAATCATTGGAAAAAAGTTATGTCCCACTTCGTGAATAATTACTCCAATCATTCCGTTTTTGATTTGTGGACTTGTCACGCCATTTTCGTCAGGTCGCCCATAATTCCAACAAATCATTGGGTATTCCATGCCTTGATCTTCTGCCGAAACGGAGACCGCTTTTGGATAAGGATAGTCAAATGTATGAGCAGAATAGCTTCTTAAAGTATGTGCAACCGTGAGAGTTGAAGTTTCTCCCCAAAGCGGATTGGCCTCTTTTGGATATACTGATTCCGCCATTACAATTTTACCGTTCATTTGCACTGCCATTGCATCGTAGATAAACTTTCTTGAAGTAGCAATCCCAAAATCTCTCACATTCTTGGCACTGAATTTCCAGGTTTTTTTCTTGTCTGAAAATCCTTTTTCAGTAATTTCCGCTTCTGCTTGTGTGACAATAACAACCGGTTTGTCAAATGTTTTTTGAGCTAATTCATATCGTTTTACTTGTGCGGGAGTAAACACTTCATTTCTATTCATCAATTCACCAGTTGCATTCAAAACATGATCTGCTGGAACTGTAATATTTACATCAAAATTTCCGAAGGGCAATGTAAATTCTCCACTTCCCCAAAATTGCATATTTTGCCAACCCTCAACATCGTTATACACCGCCATTCTTGGATAGAATTGAGCAATTACATAGAGTTTATTTCCGTCTTTTTCGAATAATTCATAGCCAGATCTGCCGCCGTCTTGACGATAATTGTTAATGTTATACCACCATTTGGTAGAAAAAGAAATTTTCTCTCCAGGCTTCAAAGGAGTAGGCAAATCGATACGCATCATGGTTTGATTTATCGTATATGGTAACGCGTTACCTTTCGAGTCTTTGAGATATTCGATATTAAAACCTCGTTCCAATTCTTGTTTCAAAAATTTATTGGCAAAATTATTTGGCGTGAATACTTCTTGTGTCCTTTGGTTTTCAGCTAAAGGAGATTGTGAATTTTTGGCAGCTTGGTTTTGGTCCAGTTGTAACCATAAATACTCTAAAGTATCTGGTGAATTGTTGTAATAGGTAATGGTTTCTGATCCACTTAATTTTGAGTTTTTATCATCCAATTCAATGTCAATTTTGTAATCGGCTTGTTGCTGATAGTAGGCTGGGCCTGGAGCACCTGATGCTGTACGAAACATATTAGGTGTTGCCAATAAATCATACATTTGACTGAATTTATTGGTATCATAGCTTCCCGATTTTTTTATTGATTCCTCTGCCGGTTTAGTTTGTGCAAAGACAAATAGCGGAGAAATAAATAGTAATACTATAGTGTTTTTCATGTTAAGAAAGGTTTTTGTAATTGAGCTCATAATTAGGAATCGGGAATTAAAATTTTAACGATTTTGAAGAAACAGAATTGGTTAAAAGAAAACTTTTTTTCTCACCCAAAACAGTAACATTTATCATGTTTTGTTGATCTGAAAAATATTCAATTAAAACGGTGTTTTGTATTTCGAGTGTATTTATTTTAGCTATATTTTTTATATTCGAATAAATTACAAGTTCATCGTCCTCTATTTCTTTGCTTAAAAAATTCAAAGGTTTGACTAGCCCATTTACTTTTATTGAAAAACGATTGGTTAAATATTCTTTTAGCAAAACTTCTTCTGAACTACTATTTTCGTTTTCGATAGCAATTTTCTTTTTATATTTTTTTTCCAGTGCTTTGTTCAAATCCTCGATGTGTAATCGAGATATGATTTGAAGCATTTTCTTCTCGGAATCATAGTTTATTTGGTACAAAGCCATGTGAAATTTATGAACAGTTGAAGCGGTTGTTGTAAATAAAAGTAAAGGCAATACAATAAAAATAATCTGTTTTTTCATTTTTCAAAAGTAGTAAAAATTTTGAATTACTGGTTTTTTGTAATAAAAAATTCAATCAATTGAAATTCTAATTGTGAATTTAGAAATGTATTCGCATTTTTATCGCATTCACAATAAATTAGAAAAAGTTAAATTTATCTATTTTCAGATTTATTTTGAAATGATTTCGTTGTATTTTACTGCCAAAGGAACAATCAAAAACTCAATTTTGGTTTTATTTTTAGACTTTAAAACTTCTGAAATTCTTCCGTCTTCTACACAGTAGTACTGAAATCCTTTTACGTAATCAGCCGGGATTTTCAGTGTTTTTGTAAAAAATGCATCTTCAAAAAGTGAACTAAACAGCATTAATAATTGCTCTTTCTTTTCTACTTCAATTTCTTTTTTTAGCATTGCAGTTCGACCTGACATCAAATTTAAAAGGGCATCTCCAGGAGTTGAATTTGCAGTATATAATCTCCTTTCGGCTGGAGTATATTTTTTTATACCTTTTGGAGAAATTCCTAATGAAACCGCATTTATTTCTGGATGTTTATTCACAATTACTTCTTCGAGTTCGGTTATTTTGGCAGTCATTTTTATGAGTATTACGTCTTGTTTCAAATCTTCTTCTTCGATGATTCTTCGGTAATATTCTAAATTTACAGCATTGAAAACCAATAAATCATCGGCTTTTGCCAAAATAGAAAAGTCACCATTGCTATAGCTAATCGTGCTTTTTTCGTTAACTAAATTAATAACGGTAACCCCAGCGGCGTTGCCAGATTCGACTATTATTTTTCCGTGAATTAGTTTTTCGCCAGTAGTTTGACCAAAAGAAATTTGGCAAAGTAGTAGTAAAAGAAATTCAAACTTTCTAAGTAACAACTTTCTATTTTTTAGGTTTGTAAAAGTATCTAATGGTCTTCCAAATAAAATATTAATGACTTGGTAAGAAAATGTTAATTAAAATTTTTGAAAAGCCACATTTAAGCACGATTTCATATCTTTAACACAAATTTATTCTGCTAAAAAAAATGAGAAATATAATTATTGCTAGCACATCAACGCTTCACGGAGGTGATTATTTAGAATATATCTTGCCTGAATTAAAACGACATTTCGAACATTGCAAAACGATTTTATTTATTCCCTTTGCAAGACCAAGTGGGATTTCGCATGAAGAATATACAGACAAAGTGTCGTTGGCTTTCGCCAAAATAGGAAAAGAAGTAAAAGGAATTCACGAATTTGAAGATTTATCAGAAGGAATTAAAAAGGCTGAAGGAATTTTCACAGGTGGAGGGAACACTTTTTTACTGGTCGCTCAGTTGTACAAATATAATGTTATGCAAGTTCTAGCTGATACTGTCAAAAAAGGAACGCCTTATTTAGGAACGAGTGCTGGCAGCAATATTTGTGGATTGACAATGCAAACTACCAACGACATGCCAATAATTTATCCACCAAGTTTTAAAACCTTGGGTTTGATTCCTTTTAATTTGAATCCGCATTATATGGATGCTGATTTGCAATCCAAACACATGGGAGAAACTCGTGAAACTAGAATAAAAGAATTTCATTCGTTTAACACTATTCCAGTTTTAGGATTACGCGAAGGAAGTTGGTTAGAGGTTAAAGGCGATACAATAATTTTGAAAGGCAAATTGTCTGCACGGCTTTTTAGACAAAATCAAAGTCCAGTAGAAATGGAAAACGAATCGGATTTGAGTTTTTTAAAATAAAAAACACAAATTTTATGACATTTAGAAAACCAACTTTTTAAATCAAAACATCCTAAATCATCTTAGAAATGATTTAGGATGTTTAGTACTGAACACTTAAAAAACTGAATACTGATTATTAGCTTCTGACTTTTTGTTCCCATTTCCAGGCACTTGCCATCGCTTCATCTAAGGTAGATTCTGCTTTCCAGCCTAGAACATTATTTGCTTTATCAGTGTTGGCATAAGCTGAAATAACATCTCCTTCTCTACGATCTACAATTTTATAAGGTAGTTTTTGTCCGCTTACTTTTTCGAAAGATTGAATTACTTCCAAAACTGAGCTTCCCGTTCCTGTTCCTAGATTGAAAGTCTCCACTTTTTCTAAATTCTTTTTATCCAATAAACGTTTCAAAGCAATAACGTGGGCTTTCGCCAAATCGACTACGTGGATGTAATCGCGAACAGCAGTTCCATCTGGCGTAGGATAATCATCACCGTAAACCGATAATTCTGCACGTAAGCCAAATCCAGTTTGGGTGATAAATGGCACTAAATTTTGAGGAACTCCCAAAGGCAATTCGCCAATTTCCGCTGTTGGATGTGCTCCAATCGGGTTGAAATAACGCAGCAAAATTGCATTGATGTTGGTTACTTTGGCTGTATCTGAAATAATTTCTTCTCCTATTTGTTTGGTATTTCCGTAAGGCGACATAGCAGGTTGAATAGAAGCATTTTCGGTAATTGGCATTTTTTCGGCTTGACCGTAAACGGTGCAAGAGGAACTAAAAATAAAGCTAGCATCTGGTAATTCTTTTAATTCTTGAAGCAAATATACCAAACTGTTGATGTTGTTTTCATAATACAACAATGGATTTCCAACACTTTCACCAACTGCTTTTGAAGCTGCAAAATGGATTACTCCCGAAACATCTTGATGTCTTTTGAAAAAATCCTGAACTTTTCCTTTCTCACGCAAATCCAAATTTTCGAATATCGTGTTTATTCCAGTAATATTCGCAATTCCGTCCAAAACATTCAACGAGGTATTGGAAAGGTTGTCTATAATAACTACTTCAAAACCTTGGTTTTGTAATTCGACTACGGTATGTGAACCAATAAAACCTAATCCACCTGTTACTACTATTTTCATAATTATTTATTTAAAAAATCTAAAATTGAATCTGTTATATACTTGATTTGTTCCTCGTCTAATTCGGTGTGCATAGGCAACGCAATTACTTCTTTTACTAATTGATTGGTTACCGGAAAGTTTTCTTCTTTGTAACGGACATCCAAATAGGCTTTTTGCGAATGCAATGGAATTGGATAATAAATAGCGCAAGGAATTCCTTTGTCCAGCAAATGTTGCATCAAAGCATCACGATCCGCATCAATAATTCGCAATACATATTGATGAAAAACGTGGCAATCACAAATATCGCAAATACTTGGCGCTATGATGTTTTTATGCCCAATAAGAGCTGTAGTGTATTTTCTAGCAGCATTTTGACGCGCTGCGTTGTATTCGTCTAACAAAGGCAATTTAGCATTCAAAACCGCAGCCTGAATACTGTCCAGTCTTGAATTCACACCCACAACATCGTGATGGTAACGCTCGTACATTCCGTGATTCACGATTCCTCTAATTTTGTGTGCCAAGGCATCGTCATTGGTGAAAATTGCACCACCATCGCCATAACACCCTAGATTTTTTGAAGGGAAAAACGAAGTCGCTCCAACGTTTCCAATCACTCCGGCTTTCTTTTTGCTTCCGTCCGAAAATTTGCAATTGGCTCCAATAGCTTGTGCATTATCTTCAATTACATACAAGTTATATTCTTTGGCAATTGCCATAATAGCTTCCATATTAGCGGCTCGGCCAAACAAATGTACAGGTACAATAGCTTTGGTTTTTGGTGTAATCGCTTTTTTAATTGCTTCGATAGAAATGTTCATGTTAAACATATCGACATCGACTAAAACAGGTGTTAATTGCAACAAAGCTATTACTTCAACAGTGGCAGCAAAAGTAAAATCGGCAGTGATTACCTCGTCTCCGGGTTTTAAATCCAGACCCATCATAGCAATTTGCAAAGCATCGGTTCCGTTGGCGCAAGGAATTACATGTTTTACGTTGAGGTATTCTTCGAGATTTTTTTGAAATTGGTGAACTTGCGGGCCGTTGATGTAAGTATTGGTGTCAAGAACTTCTTGGATTGAAGTATTTATGGTGTCTTTAATTTTATCGTATTGACTCTTTAAGTCAACCATTTGTAATTTTTTCATTTTTTCATTGCGAGGCACGAAGCTATCTCCTTATGTTTATGTATAAATTTCATTCCAAACCAATTTTAAACTTTTGTAAGTATCCAGTTTTGGATTCGCAACAAAAATAAGGATTTTAAGATAATGATTTTATAGATAATTAAAAGAAAGCGTATTTTTACCACAGAAATTTTTTGATATGCTTTTTTCCTATAATTTAATAGTTCAGTTTGCGAATTTTTCATTGAAAATCTTCGCTTTATTTAGTCCGAAAATCAAACTTTTTGTCGAAGGGCGTAAACCAGTTTTCGAGATTTTGGCATCTAAAATCGCACCAAAAGACAAAACGATTTGGTTTCACGCCGCTTCTCTTGGCGAATATGAGCAAGGTTTGCCCGTGATTGAAAAAATGAAAGAAAGATTCGCCAATCATAAAATCGTAGTGACTTTTTTCTCCCCTTCAGGGTATGAAGTTAGAAAAAATAATACAGTTGCCGACCTTACGGTTTATTTGCCTTTGGACACCAAAAAAAATGCACAACTTTTTTTAAAATTGGTTCATCCCGAAATGGTATTCTTCATCAAATATGAATATTGGCCGAATTATTTGAATGAACTTCGAAAACTAGAAACTCCAACGTATTTAATTTCAGGAATTTTCAGAGAAAACCAACTGTTTTTCAAATGGTACGGTGGATTTTATAGAAAAGCATTGGAAACATTTACTTATTTTTTTGTACAAAACGAAAGTTCTAAAAAACTGTTGTTGCAATTGGGAAGAACAAATGTAAGCGTTTCGGGAGATACGCGTTTTGACCGAGTTGCTTCTATTTTAGAAAAAGATAATTCTCTAGATTTTATTGAGACCTTCAAAAATGATACTTTGACAATTGTTATAGGAAGTTCTTGGCCAAAAGACGAAAGTTTATTAGTCGATTATATCAATCAAACTTCTGAAAAAGTTAAGTTTATTATTGCTCCGCACAACATCAAAAGCGAGCAAATTCTGGAATTGAAAAATTCTATTTCTAAAAAAACGGTTCTGTTTTCAGAAGTAAGGACAGGTCGCGACCTGTCCCTACAAGATTTTGATGTTTTTATTATTGACACCATTGGAATTTTGACCAAGATTTACAGTTATGCCGACATTGCTTATGTTGGTGGAGGTTTTGGGAATCCTGGCGTTCATAATATATTGGAGCCCGCTACTTTCGGTGTTCCGATTGTTATTGGTCCAAATTTCAGCCATTTTGCAGAAGCAACCGCATTGGTGCATCTGGAAGGTTGCATATCTATTGCCAATAAAAACGAGCTTTCTGACATTTTTTCGAATTTAATTAGAAACGACGCCATTCAACATGAAAAAGGGCATATTTGCAGCACTTTTGTGCAAATGAACAAAGGAGCAACTGCTATTATTTTAGATAAAATTCTATAAGATCAGAATACATACATTCTAGGAAATTATGAATTTGATGTTTCCGAAAATTGATGGATTGTTTTAAACTAAAAATTTCGGCACTTATGCTGAAAAAGGCAAAATGACAATTTGTTTTATTGCTATAAATTAATACTACAAGAGGCAACTCAGGAAGGTCAGCAATTGATTCAAAAGAGAAACTTATTGGGCTCCATTTTGATAGAATTTGGCACTTTCAAAAAAATAAACGTTCAAAAAAACACAACACAATTTGATTAAAAAAAAGAGTCAAATGAGTTTGTCAGATATTTATTAAGCTTTGAATTTAAAGTTGCCCAAGTTATAATTTAAACCTTTGACAACGAAAGAAAATATTTTTTTAAAAAAATAATGAAAAAATATTTTACCTATTAAAAAATTTATATCTTTGCCCCGAATTAATAATTAACCTTTTATAATTAAGTAAGATGAAAAAAGTACTTTTAAGTTTAGCCCTTGTTGCTGTTTTGACTGTTGTATCATGTAAAAAAGCTGAAGAAGCTGCTCCAGTTGAAGCTGTAGATACTACTGCTGTTGCTGTAGATACTACTGCTGTTGTAGCTGATACTACTGCTGTTGTTGCTGACACTACTGCTGTTGCTGCACCAGAAGCAAAGTAATTCTAAATTACAAAAAAAATAAGCTACGCTTTGCGTAGCTTTTTTTTTGTTCTTATTTGAAATGTCTCAGATGTAATCCTCAAGCATTGAAAATGTTTTAGGAAAAATAAAGAAGCCATATTCCTTAGTGTGATATGGCTTTTTTTGCTGAGTAAAATACTTCTGATAGAGCTTTGGACTATTTTTTAAATTGAGGTTAGTATAGTATGTGATGTTTTTTATAGATGTAGTAATCAACTTTCGACTTAAATTTTCTTCGCTCCTTAGGTTTTAAGATTGATACTTGATCCTAAACTTCTCGCCACAACAAATAAATAAAAAACCCCAAACTTTCGTTTGAGGTTTTTAGAGCGAAAGACGAGGCTCGAACTCGCGACAACCAGCTTGGAAGGCTGGAGCTCTACCAA
>JAYVIK010000172.1:0-11356 GCA_043770265.1 Flavobacterium sp.
GGACAAAAAGTAAAAACTGCAAAATCAAGAAATGTTAACGTTGCCGAATTATCAAACGGAACTTATATGGTTCGTGTTCAGGACACAAACAATGCAGTAAAATCGATGAAGTTTGTAAAACAATAATCAAAAAAATCTCACTAAAATGAAAAAAAAATATAAGGTATTTCGGGATTATCGTTCGCAATTAGCATCGAAAGTTTTTGCAATTTGCTTATTGTTTTTTTCTAATAATGGTAAAATAAATTAACAAAATAGTTAAGCAATAACAAAATAGTTTTATTATTTTAAAAACCCTTTTAAGAAAATTTTCTTAAAAGGGTTTTTGTTTTTTAATAGCGATATACAAAGGCATTAATGTTCATTCCGGCACCAACAGAGGCAAATATGAGAATGTCACCTTTATTTATTTCGTGATTTTCTATTTTTCCTTGTAACAGAAGATCATAAAGTGTTGGAATTGTTGCCACGCTACTGTTTCCTAGATCGTGAATGCTCATTGGCATAACATCCTTTGGAGGAGTTTTGCCATATAATTTATAAAAACGGTGAATGATGGCTTCGTCCATTTTTTCGTTGGCTTGATGAATCAAGATTTTCTTTACATCGTCAATGCCCAGCCCGCTTTTGTCCAAACAGTTTTTCATCGCTGCTGGAACTTGACTCAATGCGAATTCATATATTTTTCGGCCGAACATTTTTATGTATTTAGTATCTGGGTCTAAATCTGGATTGTAGGATTTTCCGAAAAACAAATAACCTGCCTCCTCATTGGCAAAAGTGGCGCTTTCGTAGGACAACATTCCGGTTTCATCATCAGAGGCTTCAATAATTGTAGCGCCAGCACCATCTGAATAAATCATTGAATCTCTATCGTGATCATCGACCACTCTCGAAAGCGTTTCGGCTCCAATGACCAAGCAGCGTTTTGCCATACCCGAAAGGATAAAAGCATTGGACTGCATCACGCCTTCTACCCAACCTGGACAGCCAAAAAGAATGTCATAAGCTACACATCTTGGATTTTTTATTTGTAATTTATGTTTGACACGGGTAGCCAAACTTGGAATAATATCCGATTGGGAAGTACCCGATTTTACATCACCAAAATTGTGTGCAAAAATAATATAGTCTATCGTTTCTGGGTCAATACCTGCGTTTTCAATCGCTTTTTGTGAAGCTAAAAAAGCCAAATCTGAGGAACATTGCTCTGGTGCTGCATAACGTCTTTGTTCGATTCCTGTAATGCTTTTAAATTTTCCTATTACAACATCATTTGGATAGACAAAAGGACTGCCATCTTCATTCAAAAATACGTGTTTGTCAAAGTCAATATTGGCAACTTTTACTTCGGGAATGTAACTTCCTACTCCTGTTATTTTAATTTTCATTGGTAACAATTATATAATATTAGGCTAATTTAAAGATAAAAAATGAAATTTTCAGATAAAAAATACTATGCGTGCATATAATTATTAAATAATTTAAATTTCTTTAAAATACTGACGATTTATTACCAAAACAACAAAAAGGCTACATTTTTATTTTCATCACTGTTGCAATCGATAGCGCTCTTGTTTTCATATTTTCGGCAGTTTGTCCTGCGAAATTTTCATCAATTGTGGTATTGAAATAGTTGAGCCAAATTGCAAAATGTTCCTCCGAAAGTTTGGATTGTCGATTTAAATCAGTGTGAATTTGAAGTACGTTTTTTCGATAATTGCCTCTGTCGAAAAGAATTTGTTCCCAAAAATCGACCAAATCAAGTAAATGTGGCCCTAAATCTATTTTTGCTACTTTAATAAAAAGATGATTTATTTTACTGTCAGCCAGCAATTTCAAATAGAATTCACTCATTATAAAGTGCAAATCTTCACGGGATTGTATGTCATTCATAGTACTGCAAATTTAAATATTAAATCTGCATATTTTCCATAAATTTTTTATATTTGTCTCTAACTAAAAATGAAAAAAAAATGAAAAAAAATATTTTAATATTGTTCGTTGCGCTTTTTTCTTCTTCAATCTTTGCGCAAGTTGATGTAATTACAAAACATTCAGGAGAATCAGTTTCTGGAAAAGTAGTTCGAGTTGACGAGTATATTGTGGTTTATAAATATGACGGTGAAGACGCTGAAAATTCTATTAGTAAATATGCAATAGAAAAAATTGTGTATGGTAAAAGTGGAAGAGTGGAACAAGTTACCGAAAAAATTGTTGTAAACGGCGAGAACGATTGGGATAAAGTGATAATTCTTGAAGATAAATCCTATATTGCTGGATTGAAAAAAGTTGTTGAAATTAAAGGTAAAACAGCATTTATCAATATGCATACTGGTAACACAGGAGATTCAAAAGCAGATAAAAAACTTAAAATTGAAGCAGCGAAAATTGCATGTCCTTTTATTTTTATGACAGCTGATAAAGATATTAATCAATCTGGAGCGAATGGAGTTTCATTTGGCGCAGTTCAATCTATACGAAAAGGAATTGCCTATAAGTATTAGGAATTTTTTTTAAATTAAAAATGCCCCCAATGAGTACTAACTTTTGGGGGCATTTTTATTCGATTAAAAATTAAATAATCTAGTACCTCGTTTTTCGTAAATCGTACTTCTAACTTCGTATTTTCAACTATTCTTTTATCATCCTCTCATTAAAATTCTTTCCTTCGGTAGTGTTTCCTTTTAGAATATAAACGCCTCTTACTAAATTATATACATCAAAAGTTAAACTAGGACTCTTAAAGTATTTTACTTTTCTCCCAGTAATGTCAAATACTTCAAGATTTTTAATCTCTTTTGTGAAAGTAATTTGGAGACTACTGGGATTGGGATAAAATAGTAGGTTGTTATTAGCATAATTTTTTGATCCTAATTTGAATTCAGCAAATTCAGTCCACACAAGCGCATCATCATAGACTTTTATAGTTCCATCAGGTATCATTAATGGAATGACGGAAAGGTCTAATCCTTGAAAAACATTACGATTAACAGCTAGTGGAGTTTGCCAATGAACGGTTACCGAAGTTAACCCAGTACACGACTCAAATGCTTTAATACCAATGCTAGTTACCGAGTTCGGAATAGTCACCGAGGCTAAACCTTTACAACCATTAAACGCACCTTCGTCAATAGTAATTACCGAGTCTGGAATTGATGCTGATGTTAAACCAACACAGTTGCCAAATGCGTAATTACCAATATTTTTTACTGAATTTGGAATACTAATCGAAGACAAACCTGAACAAGAATAAAATGCCCCTGTGTCAATTGTAATTACCGAGTTTGGAATAGTGACCGAAGTCAAAGCACGACAATCCGCAAAGGCAAAAGCACCAATATTTGTTACAGAGTTTGGGATAGTAACCGATGTTAAACTAGGACAATCCTCAAAAACACGCTTACTAATGTCCGTTACTGAGTTTGGAATAGCAACCGAAGTTAAACTCGAACAATAATTAAAGGCTCCTGTACCAATGCTCGTCACCGAATTTGGAATGGTAACGGAGTTTAATCCAGTACAATGAGCAAATGCATAATGACCAATATTCGTTACCGAGTTGGGAATGTTAACCGAGGTTAAACCAGTACAATTATCAAACGCACCATTGCCAATGCTTGTTACCGAGGTGGGGATAATTAACGAAGTCAAACTATTGCAATTACGAAATGCACCTGCACCTAAACTTGAAACAGAATTAGGAATAATAACCGAAGTTAAAGCAGTACAGTCATAAAAAGCGGCAGAATCAATAGAGGTTATAGAGGGTGGAAGCGTAACCGAATTTAAATTGCTACAACGATCAAAAGCACTAAAACCAATACGCGTTACCGAGTTGGGAATAGCTACAGAAGTTAGACCATTGCACCCATTAAATGCGCTAAAACCAATACTTGTTACTGAATTTGGAATGGTAATCGAAGTCAAACCAGTACAGTCCAAAAAGGCTTCTTCTCCAATACCTGTTACCAAATAATTTACATTTTCATAATTGATGTTGGATGGTAGGTGAACAGTTCCTACAATACCAGTATTAGTGCTTACCTCAACTGTGGATGCTGAACTTATCTTGTAATTGAGCCCTCCAAAAATAAAGTTTTGCCCAAAAGAATGTAAGCTAAATAGAATTGTAAATACAATGGTAATTTTCGTTTTCATAAGTTGCACTTCTCGTAAGCGGCTCAAAAATAGTTAAAGCTATAGATATAAGTGCATAGTATAGTTAACTTTTAATAATTTATTTAAAGATTGGCACAAATTCAAATGGATTTTATATTAAATCTATTCGACCTTTGTGCCTTCTTTGTGGTTAAAATTAGTCCATAAATACATGGTTTCAAGGGATTCAAAAACATATATCCGAGAAACCATTTTGTCTTAATTCTTAATACTCCAATCTTAATACTCCAATCTTAATACTTCTATACGTAAGCCTCAATCGGAGCGCAACTGCAAATCAAATTCCTATCTCCATAAGCGTCATCGGCTCGGCGAACCGTTGGCCAAAATTTATTTTCTGCAATATATTCCAATGGGAAAGCGGCTTGTTCTCTGGTGTAAGGAAAATTCCAAACATCAGCAGTAAGCATTCCTAAGGTGTGTGGGGAATTTTTCAACACATTGTTTTTGTCTTCCAATGTTGAAGCTTCAATTTCTTTTCGAATGGAAATCATAGCGTCACAAAAACGGTCTAATTCTTCCAAGTTTTCGCTTTCAGTTGGTTCAATCATCAAAGTTCCTGCAACAGGAAATGAAACTGTTGGAGCGTGAAAACCATAATCCATCAAACGTTTCGCAATGTCAGTTACTTCGATTCCTTTTTGTTTGAAAGGACGACATTCTAGAATCATTTCGTGAGCCGCACGACCCATTTCCCCAGAATATAAAGTGTCGTAATGTCCGTTCAATTTTTCCTTAATATAATTGGCATTCAGAATAGCTATTTCAGTAGATTTTGTAACACCTTCTGCACCCAACATCGAAATATAACCATAAGAAATCAAACAAACCAAAGCCGAACCCCAAGGTGCTGCAGAAATCGCAGAAATGGCATTATCTCCGCCTGTTGGAATTACAGGATTTGTTGGCAAAAACGGAACTAAATGTTTAGCCACGCAGATTGGGCCTACACCTGGTCCACCGCCTCCGTGCGGAATGGCAAACGTTTTGTGTAAATTCAGGTGACAAACGTCAGCGCCAATGGTTGCTGGATTTGTCAATCCAACTTGTGCATTCATATTGGCACCATCCATATAAACTTGTCCTCCGTTTTCGTGAATAATTTGTGTAATTTCACAGATGGCACTTTCAAAAACACCGTGGGTAGAAGGGTAGGTTATCATCAAACAAGATAAATCTGCTGCGTGCTGAATTGCTTTTTCACGTAAATCTTCTACATCAATATTTCCATTTTCCAATGTTTTGGTAACAATAACTTTCATTCCTGCCATTGCTGCCGAAGCTGGATTGGTTCCGTGAGCCGATGACGGAATAAGTGCCACATTTCTATGATGATCACCTCGAGATTGATGATACGCACGAATCACCATAAGCCCCGCATATTCGCCTTGTGCGCCCGAATTAGGTTGCAATGTTGTTCCTGCAAAACCAGTAATTACGTTTAATTGTTGTTCTAGTTTAGTCAACATTTCTTGATACCCTTGTGCTTGATCTAATGGTGCAAAGGGGTGAATGTTGTTCCAATTGGCATTGCTTAACGGCAACATTTCTGAGGCTGCATTCAATTTCATTGTACAAGAACCAAGTGAAATCATAGAATGGTTTAAAGCCAAATCTTTGCGTTCTAACATTTTGATATAACGCATCAGCGCCGTTTCTGAATGGTATTTGTTGAAAACATCGTGTTGCAAGAATGTTGAAGTTCTTTCTAAATTAGAAGGAAAATGATTCGTTTCAGTCAACACTTCAATTGAGTTTGCCTGCGTATTATTTGCGGAAGCGAAAACCCCAACAATTTTATTAATATCGGCAATACTTGTGGTTTCATTCAAAGAAATGGAAATGGTATTTTCATCGATATAGTAGAAATTGATTTCGTTTTGTTCGGCAATTGTTTTTAGTTTTTTGGAATTTGCTTTTACGACAATAGTGTCGAAAAAGGCAGTATTGGTTTGTTCGAAACCTAATTTTTTTAATTCGTTTGATAACGTTGCTGTCAAAGAATGAATTTTATTGGCAATATAGCGCAAGCCTTTTGGTCCGTGATACACAGCATACATTCCAGCCATAACCGAAAGTAGCACTTGTGCAGTACAAATATTAGAAGTCGCTTTGTCACGTTTGATGTGTTGCTCACGCGTTTGCAAAGCCATTCGAAGCGCACGATTCCCGTCCGTATCAACAGTAACTCCGATAATTCTTCCGGGCATACTGCGTTTGTATTCGTCTTTTGTGGCGAAATACGCAGCGTGTGGGCCGCCATAACCCAACGGAATCCCGAAACGCTGAGTGGTTCCAAGAACAACGGCAGCACCCATTTCTCCGGGAGGCGTTAGCTTTACCAAACTCATAATATCAGCAGCAACGGCTACTTTTATTTCGTTGGAGGCTGCTTTGGCAATAAAATCAGCGTAATCGTGAACTTGTCCAAATTTACCAGGATATTGAAGAATGGCTCCGAAAAATTCCGTTGAAAAATCAAAATTTTCGTGGTTTCCAATAATCAATTCAACGCCAATTGGGGCTGAACGAGTTTCTAAAACCGATAAGGTTTGCGGTAAAATTTCTTCAGAAACAAAGAATTTATTGATGTTGTTTTTCTTTTGATCACGCGAACGAACGTCAAATAATAATGCCATTGCTTCGGCAGCAGCGGTTCCTTCGTCAAGCAAAGAAGCATTTGCAATTTCCATTCCGCTGAGTTCGATAACCATCGTCTGGAAATTCAAAATCGCTTCGAGACGACCTTGAGCAATTTCGGCTTGATACGGTGTGTAAGCGGTGTACCAACCTGGATTTTCGAAAATATTTCTTTGAATTACAGCAGGTACAATGGCTTGGTTGTATCCCAGACCGATGTAGGACTGGAACATTTTATTTTTATTTCCCAATTGCGAAATATGATTTGAATACTCATATTCAGTCATTGCCGGGTCTAAATCTAGTGGTTCTTTTAGGCGAATATTATCGGGAATAGTTTCGGAAATCAATTGTTCTAACGTTGCGGATCCAATTGTTTTCAACATAAGTTGAAGGTCATTTTCACTTGGTCCAATGTGTCTTAAAGCAAAAGCGTCTGTTTTCATGTAGGTATTAAAAAGTGTTGTTTTTATGATCGGCAAATTTATAGATTATTATCAAAAAAAAGGGGGCATTAAACGATTGATTTTTATCATTTTTTCAACTAAAAGGCTGTGTTATTAACAGTTTTGTTATTTTTGTTGAATGAGAATTTTAAGGAAAATATTCGATTTTTATCTTGATGGTAGCATTCACGTGGCTTTGTCGTGCTTTTCCTTGGTTCAAATCACGCAACTGTACTTCAACATTCCTAAAGATTTATTTATTGCCAATTTTGCTTTTTTTGGAACAATTGTGAGTTATAATTTTGTAAAATATGAATCTTTTGTAAGAACTAAAAAAGATCAAATTCGGAAAAAATTTAAAGCGATTTTTGTTCTATTTTTTTTGTCGTTGATAGCAGCTGGTTGGTGTTTTTTTCAATTGGAAAGAATTTCACAAATCATTTCAATTGCTTTTTTGATTCTAACTTTATTGTATGCTCTTCCGTTTTTCCCAAATAAAAAAAATGCACGTAACTGGGCTGGCATAAAAATTTATATTGTAGCGTTGTGTTGGGTTGGAGTTACAGTGGCTCTGCCGGTTTTGAACGCATCAATTTCAATAACTCCCTTTTTTTTGCTAATATGCTTTCAACGATTTATTCTGATTTTTGTGTTGATTCTAATTTTTGAAATTATTGATTTAGCACAGGACGACCCACATTTACAAACTGTTCCTCAACAAATAGGACAGAAGCGGACCAAAATATTGGGATATGTTCTATTAGTAGTTTTTTGTGTATTGGCATTTTTTGAGAGAAATATCAATTTTGAATCCTCATTCATTCCATTGCTATTGGTTTTAGTAATGGTTATTGTCACGGCTTTATTTTTGGCTTTTGCCAACGAAGAACGATCCAAATATTATACTTCTTTTTGGGTGGAAAGTGTTCCAATTTTGTGGTGGTTTTTAATGTTGATTTTCAGCTAACTCTTTCAAAACTTTATTTCGTTCAATGATGAAATTTGTTAGGTGTTTTCTCAGAATGATTTTGTCAAATATTTTTCCAAAAATTCCGAAAGGTGTTTCGTAATTTAGATTGTCAATCATTACCGTTTTTTTTTCTTTTTCTATAAAAGTATGTTCGTGTTTGAACGATTTGAATTTCCCTTCTTCCATTTCATCAACAAAATAATCATAGAATACCATTGCTGTGATTCGGCTTTTGTGGGTTAAATACAAACCAAAATGTTTACCACGCCAAGTTACTGTTTCATTTAGGTTTATTAATCCAGAAGTTACTCCAGCAATGGCGATTTCATTGGTTTTACTTGCCGAATTTTGATGTACATCGATATTTCTAGATAAATCAAAAATGACTTTTTTTGGTGCGTCAATTTTTGTGATGAGGTTTATTGTCCTCATTTTTTTAATAAATTTTGAAAAGCATTATCTAAATTAGCGTACTCAAATTCAAATCCGTTTTCTTGTAATCTTTTCGGAATTACATTTCTACTTTTTAACACTAATTCGCTTTGTGTTCTGATCATAAAGGAGCCAATTTCTAATAAAAATTTATTTATAGGAATGCCGAAAGGAAAACCAACAGCTTCTCGAAGTTTTTTCATAAATTCAACATTGCGAATTGGTCTTGGAGAAACAACATTGATAACCCCAATCATTTTTTTTTGGATTATAAATTCAATTGATCTGGCAAAATCTTTCTCGTGTATCCAACTTATATATTGATTGCCAATGCCTTGTTTTCCTCCAAAACCTATTTTTGCAAGTGTTTTTATTGGTATGAAAGCACCACCATTTTTACCCAAAACAATTGAAGTTCTCAAAGCTGTTTTTAAGGTATTTGGTGTTTCAGTTTTAAAAAATGCTTTTTCCCACGATTGAGCAACATTCATAGAAAAATCATTTCCAATTTCGCCATCGATTTCATCCATTTGTTTGTCTAATGAAAATCGATATATCGTAGAAGTTGATGAATTTAGCCAGTGTTTTGGTGGGGTTTTACAACTTAATACTGCTTTGTTTAAGATTTTGGTGCTTTGAATGCGAGACAATAAAATTTCTTTTTTGTTCTTTTCAGTATAGCGGCAATCTACTGATTTTCCTGTTAGATTTATTAAAACATCCGCGTTTTCTAATTCAGTTTCCCAGCCTGATAAAGTTTTTGCATTCCAATTTACATATTTAATTCCTTCGATTGTTTGCGATTTTCCTCTTGTGAGAATGACAATTTCTTCAAATTTATCTTTGAAATGATTGACCAAGACTTCTCCTAAAAATCCTGTTCCGGCTGCTATTATTAGTTTTTTCATAATGGTAATTTATTTTAATGATTAAACCTAACAGGTTTTAAAAACCTGTTAGGATTGTCGTAGAATTAAGCTTTAAATACTAATCGTTCTTCGTTTTGTGCCTCTTTCGCTTTTCTTTTTCCTCTAAAAAAGAAATACAAATTAACGAATAACATTATGCCAAGATAGATAGAAAATCCACCAATTTTATAACTCAACGCTTCTATTAGCGTTTGGTAATCGTTTTTGTATTCGCTTATTGTTAATATCATCAATGCAAATCCTAGATTGAGCAGATAAAATCCTGTTTCGAAAAGTTTGTTTGTTGCATTTGCAATTTCTTCTCTGCCTTTGAAAATGTCTAGCATATAAATTTTTCCATTTTGGAATAAAGTTCGTGAAACATAATAAGTTAAGAAAATTGCAATTGGTAAATAGATGGCGTAACCGATAAGAATTTTTGTAGTTTCCATAATAATAAGTGTTTAAGTGTTATTTAATTAATTTGTGAATGTATTTAGTTAGTACTATAATGTTGGTGTAATGCATTGCCGATATAATAAAAATAATGATGGCTGTTTTTAGAGCAATAACTTCTACGAGTTGATGGATCGAAAGTATTTTCTCCCACGAAATCAAAGTCATTGCACAATAACCGATATTCAAAAGATAATAACCTAAAAGTAAAATTTGATTTATTTTTTGACATAAATCCGCCTGATTTGGAATCAATTCTGAAACGAATATGTTTCCATTTTTACAACAAATTTTGCCCACTTTTAGAATAATTATCATCGTAATGCCGAGGTAAATGATGTATCCAATGATGTTGCCGTTCATTTGTATGCTTTTTTATAGATTATTACTGAAAGGTAAATTGCTAATAATGGTGGGCTTGAAATCAAAGGCCAAGTTAATTCGTCTATATAAAATATATTTTCATTGAAATACCAAGTACTAAAGAATAATAGTACTAATGTGAAATATATTTTGATATTTAAATCTTCTTTAAATTTTATCCAGAAAATGACACCGATTATTAATTGTAAAAGTCCCGTTATTACCATCGAATATGCCGATATGTAGAATCCTATTTCATCTATGAAACCATAGAATAATAAAAATATAGGAATTGAAATTGCAATTGAGTTTACTAATTTTAAATTCTTCATAGTTATCAAGTATTTTAAACTTTCAGAAAAAAATGAAAGTTTTGATTAAATTTTTTTAGGTTTGAAATTTATTTCATAATTTTTAAAACCAATCTACCCAACCAGTTTTCCCTAAATTCCGTAATTTTATCCAGCATATTGTCTGCCTTCAAAACAAAATCATACAATTTAGTCGTTTGATCAATAAAGTGTTTTTCTTCCGCTGAATCTTTCGATTCAATCGAGGAAACTTCTTTTAGGATTTTAAGGGCTGGCTTTATTTCACGTTTGCTTCTTTCTCTGGCAATTTTAGAAGCTAATTCGTCTAAATCTTTTTCGGCTGTAAAAAATTCTCTTCGTTCTCCTGCTTTATATTCTTTGTAAACAATTCCCCAATCCATCAAAGCTCGTAAATTCATACTGGCATTTCCGCGTGAAATTTGCAATTCGTCCATCACATCTTCCATCGAAACAGGTTCAGAGGATACCATAAGCAAAGCGTGAATTTGCGCCATCGTTTTGTTAATTCCCCATTGAGAACCTAATGCTCCCCAGGTTTGAACGAATTTGTTTTTTGCTTCTTTGAATTCCATTTTGTTCGTTTTTCTTTTTGTTGAAACAAATGTACATAAAAGTTTTTAAAGTTTC
>JAYVIK010000173.1:0-11317 GCA_043770265.1 Flavobacterium sp.
TTTTGAAGTATTAAAATATTATGCCTCCAAGGGGTATTTAAAACCAATTTTTTTACATATTCCAAATGTGAAACAGGCTGTTTCACATTTGGGTTTTCTGAATTTGAACCTTCTAAATGTGAAACAGGTGGTTTCACATTTGAATACTCCGCAACTAACTGCTTCATAAACTGAAGATTTCGGGGAGACCAACTAACTCCTCCTCCAATTAACTGCGGTAAATCTTGGCTTAACATTAAAATAACCGATTTTCCCCAGCCAAATTCCAATTGCTTTTTGATAATCAATTCGCCGATGTTCCAATACAGTTGGTTCGAAATAGTTTGCACCGATTGAATGGCCTGCACCCGATGTTGTTGAACAGCAGTAGCCACATCCGAAAGAAATTCGTTGTAAGCTTCTTGAGCAATGTCTTTGTTCAATTGGGTCATAATAATATTTAAAATACCGTCCTAACCCTCTCAGGGTTTTGAACCCTGACAGGGTTAAATCATTTCTTCAAACTTTCCTTAATTACTTTCATCAACTCTTCTCCGCCATTTTCCATAATTTCACTGGCACAGTTGAAGCCTAATTTTTTCCATTCTTCGACTGGTACAATTTTTTCGATTTCTAATTTCTGTTTTCCATTAATAGACAGTAAAGCGCCTTTGAAAGTAAACGTATCCTCTAATTCGCAATAGGTTGCCAATGCGCCAATTGGTGCGGTACAACCACCTTCGAGCATTTTTAGAAATTGTCTTTCTATATAGGTGCAAATTTCGGCTTCAACATCATTAAGTTGAGAAACGGCATCAAGGGTAAAATCATCATTTCCCATTGCGAGAACTACCATTGCGCCTTGAGCAGGAGCAGGAATCATCCAATCGAGATTGATGTAATCAAGATCGGGTTTAGCTCCCCTCTCCTTCGGAGAGGGGCTGGGGGTGAGGCCTATTCTTTCTAATCCAGCAGCGGCAAAAACGGCTCCACTCCAATCGCTTTCGTTTAGTTTTTGCATGCGGGTATTCACGTTGCCACGCAAATCGACTACTGTGTGATTGGGATACTTATTCAACCATTGCGCTTGACGACGCAAACTTCCGGTGGCGATGGTTGCATTTCCTTCTAGAAAATCGAGGTTTCCTTTGTGAACCAAAATATCTAAAGTATTGGCTCTTTTGAGAACTGCCGCTTGGACAATCCCAATAGGCAAAGCCGTTGGCACGTCTTTCATCGAATGCACAGCAATATCGACTTGGCCATTAATCATAGCAATGTCTAAAGTTTTTGTGAAAATTCCAGTGATTCCGAGTTCGTAAAGGGGTTTGTCAAGTAATAGGTCACCTTGCGATTTTACGGCAATAATTTCTGTTTTATAGCCTAAATCGTTTAATTTTTTTTGAACTGTGTGGGCTTGCCAAAGCGCTAACTCGCTGTCGCGAGTTCCAATTCGAATTGTTTTTTTTGAATCCATTAAACCTTTTTCTTTTTTTAAACCATAAAGATATTAAGGTTTGTTTAGATATTTACTATGAGAGTGTGATTTTGTATTTTTCTTCGATTGGCGAAGTTGTTTTTTGAGGAGTTTGCAGTCCTATTTGGAATACTTTTTCAATAAACTCTATGCTATCATCAACCGAAGTGTTTTCGTCTTTAAGGTGACTGGCGAAATGATTGGTGATTTTTTGAATAATTCTAGAAGTGATTAGTTCCGCTTGTTCTTCATCAAAATTGGATAATTTTTTACGTTGAAAAGTCAATTCTCCGGCAACAATATCATTCAATTTAGCTTTCAATGCGTGAATGGTTGGCGCATATTTTCGACTATTCATCCAAGTACTCAATTCTAATTTCATATCCTCGATAATGGCTTCTGCGGCAGGAATGTGTTGTTTTCTTCTTTCGAGCGTATCATCGGTCATTTGTGATAAATAATCCAAATGAATTAAAGTTACACCTGGAATTTGTTGCACATTTTCGTTCACATTTTTTGGAATTGATAAATCCAAAATCAAAAGCGGTTTCTTTAAATTTAATAATGTTTTGTCAATAGTGGGATTTTTTGCACCAGTGGCAACAACTAAAACGTCAGCTTTTTGTAATTCTTCCTGTAAATCGACATAGTTTTTTACAATCACGCTCAATTTTCCAGCGACTATTTCCGCTGTACTTTTAGTTCTATTAATAATTGTAATGTGTTCGTTTTTCGTGTGTTTTACTAGGTTTTCGCAGGTGTTTTTTCCGATTTCGCCAGTTCCAAAAAGTAAAATATTTTTGTTGCCAATATTTTCTACATTGCGAATAATGTATTGGACGGCCGCAAAAGAAACAGAAGTTGCACCGGAACTAATTTCGGTTTCGTTTTTAATTCTTTTACTAGTTTGGATTACAGAATTGATCAAACGGTCTAAAAAAGTATTGATTAATCCTAATGATCTTGATTGCTCAAAACTATTTTTAAGCTGACCAATAATTTCAAAATCGCCAAGGATTTGGCTATCTAATCCTGTTCCTACACGAAACAAATGGTCGATGGCTTCCTGATTTTTATAAACAAAACCTACTTTTTGAAATTCTTCGGCTGAACCGTTACTGTTGTTGCAAACCAATTTTATCAGCTGAAAAGGATGATCAGCATAGCCATAAATTTCAGTACGATTGCAAGTTGATGTAACTATTAAACCTTCTATACCTTCTTCTTTAGCCTGAAGAAGTACTTGAGTTTTTGCTTTGGAATCTAAACTAAATTTACCACGAACTTCGGCATCCGCTTTCTTGTAGCTCAAGCCTATGGAGTAGAAAGTTTTGTGTTTAGGTATGGTTCCGTTTTGCATGAATTACTGTAATGGTAAATATGACACAAAAGTATTGCTATCCTTTTTATAAAAGTAACGCTAAAAGTTCTTTTTGTGTCGCTATGAGATATTTTGATAAAAAAAGAAGCACTTATCGTTATTTGTATTATTTTTGTAATAAAATCAGGGCTTTACAATATATTTATTTAGAACCATTCTAAACAATATTATTTCAATTGAATAAACATTTGTTAAAAAAACATCGCTATGAGTTCTAAAGAAGAGATAAAAATTGATGATGATTTTATTTTACTTCGGTTTCAAAATGATACCGAGGCGACTGTAATTGAAGAGCATCAAGTAACAATTGGGTTCATTCAGTTTCATTTTGGATTAAAAGGCAATGCCAAATTCATTTTCAATCAAGGAAATTATACCTTAGATTTAAAAGAAGAGAAATCGTTACTATTTTACAATCCGCAAAAAGAATTGCCGCTCTACCTTGAAATCGCACCAAAATCGTGGCTCATTACTATTTTAGTTTCTATAAAAAAATTTCACGGACTGTTCTCTACGCATTCAGATCACATTCCTTTTTTGAGTGCTGAAAACCGAGATAAGAAATATTATGGCGAAGAAAACATAAGTCCATCAATGGCCATTGTACTAAACCAAATGTTTCATTATAACTTAAATCCTTCCATAAAAAACCTATATTATAAAGGGAAAGGGTATGAATTATTGAGTTTGTTTTTCAATAGAAATGAAGACCCGAATGCTGAGCAATGTCCGTTTTTGATAGACGAGGAAAATGTTTTGAAAATTAAAAAAGCCAAAGAAATCATCATTGCCAATATGGCTGAACCTCCCGGATTACAGGAATTAGCAGATGAAATTGGAATAACGCTGAAAAAACTAAAAATGGGTTTCAAACAAATTTATGGCGATACGGTTTATGGATTCCTTTTCGACTATAAAATGGATTCTGCCCGAAAATTATTAGACAGCGGTTCTTATAATGTGAATGAAGTAGGCTTGAAAATTGGCTACAGCACAGGAAGTCATTTTATTGCCGCTTTCAAAAAGAAATTTGGCACCACTCCGAAGAAATATTTAATGGCTATTAATCCGAATACGTAATTTTGATTAAAAATTCGAAAAAAAAGAAAATCTATGAAGAAGTTAACTGTTTTAATATTCATCTTGACATTCTTAAGCTGTGCAAACTTGAAAGACCCTTCTTTTAAAGAAATTTTAGTCAATGCTAAACACGATATAAAAGTTGATTCTGTAAAATATTTCACCGCTGGACTCCCTTTTATCAAGCCAGTTCTTAACAAAACTACAAGTGACACACTATCTAGCGAATCTCTTACATCTATTGACAGCCTAGAAATCACATTTGATAGGATTCAAATTGAACAAAAGTTAAGAAAAAATATTCATAACAAATATGGTTTATATGAAATGAATTTAGGATGTATGATTGATAAACAAACTTCAATTTTATCAAAAGAATATAAAAAAATCACCAATCCTTATCTCGAAAATAGAAATGGAAAAGGTTGGAAAGGAAAAATGGAAAAAGAAATTGATAGCATAAATAAAATTTACAATTAAATATAAATCCGTCATTCTTCAGAATGGAAAAACAATAAAACAAAATATGAAAGGAGCACTATTAGTCAATCTTGGTTCGCCAGAAAGTCCAACAGTAAATGTTTCTAATTACGTTGGCGTCCTATTTACTATGTTATTGAAAAAATTTTATTACCGTTTTTAAAAAAATATTTGTCATTAATCCGGAGAAATATTTGTTAGCTATAAATTCAAATACCTAAATTGTAAAATTAATAAGTTTAAATATGACGATTGGAAATACTCATTTGCAAACTATAAAACAATTAAAATCTGCCATTTTAGCCAGCAGGTATCGTGTGGCGGTTTTGGCAAACAAAGAAATGCTTGGTTTGTATTTTGCAGTTGGAAAACTAATTTCAGAAAAAACAAACCAAGAAAAATGGGGCGCAAAAGTTCTCGAAATTGTATCGAATGATTTGCAAAATGAATTGCCAGGATTGAGAGGTTTTTCGGCTTCGAATATTAAGAAAATGAAAGTTTTCTATGAAACTTGGGAAGCCTTTTTCTCAATTCGTTCGTTAGCAACGAACGAATTAGAAAATATTGAAAACACTGTAAATCAATTAGTTATAATTCGTTCGTCAGTAACGAACGAATTGGCAATAGCGTTTCAGAAGGTTGGATTTACACATCATTTCGAAATTTTATCAAAAACCAAAACTATCGAAGAACGGGTTTTTTATATCCAAAAAACGGCATCAGAATTTTGGAGTGTAACAACATTGAGATATCATTTAAAATCAAATTTATTTCAACAAAAAGGAACTTTGCCAAATAATTTTGCCAAAGCAATTACGCAAGATGATTTAAGAGCCAAAGCTTTAGTGGCATTTAAAGATGAATATTTGCTGGATTTCATCAATATAGAAGATCCTGAAGAGGAAAATGAAAGATTAATTGAGAATGAAATTGTTCGCAACATCAAGAAATTCTTGCTTTCGTTAGGTACAGATTTTGCTTTTATTGCCAATCAATATCGGTTTATTTTAGATGAAACTGAATATTTTGTTGACTTGCTTTTTTACAATCGAAAAATGCAATGTCTAGTCGCTTTCGATTTAAAGAAAGGCAAATTCATTCCCGAATATTTAGGCAAAATGAATTTCTACCTTTCCGCATTGGACGAAATGGTAAAATTACCTCACGAAAATCCATCGGTGGGTATTATTCTTTGCAAAGAAAAAAATAATAAAGTGGTCGAATTTTCATTTCGAGATGTTAATAAAGCAATGGGCGTTGCGACTTATAAAACCGAAAATGATTTGCCTAACGAATATAAAGGATTATTGCCCGATGCAGAAACATTAAAAAAATTAATGGATTAATCGATTTCCTATATTCAACAATCAATAAAAAATAGTTAATCACAATTTACAAAAAGTAAGTTTGTTTACTTTTATCCAAAAAATAAAAACGCATTATGAAAGGAGTATTATTAGTCAATCTTGGTTCGCCAGAAAGTCCAACAGCAAAAGATGTTAAACCGTATTTAGATGAATTTTTGATGGATCGATTTGTAATCGACGTGCCATTTTTATTGCGAGCATTACTAGTTCGAGGTATAATTTTGCAAACACGACCAAAAAAATCGGCTGAAGCGTATGCCCGAATTTGGACAGATGAAGGATCGCCATTAATTGTAATTTCCAAAAAAATGCATCAAAAAGTGGCAGCGAAATCAGCAATTCCAGTAGCATTGGCGATGCGATACGGAACAATCACTATTATTAAAGGTTTGCAAGAATTGCACGACAAGGGTGTGAATGAAGTGATGCTTTTCCCGTTGTATCCGCAACACGCAATGGCTTCGACCACCACTATTTTAGTATTGGCAGAGGAACTTCGTGCCAAACATTTTCCGGAAATGAAATTTACCATAGTTCCTGCTTTTTACAACAAACCAGATTACATCAAAGTATTGGCCGAAAGCATTAAAAAACATTTAGAAGGTTTTGATTATGACCATTTGTTGTTCTCCTATCACGGAATTCCAAAACGTCATATCCGCAAGACCGATATCACCAAATCACATTGCAAAATAGACCGAACTTGTTGCAGTACTCCAAGTCCAGCACACGAATTTTGTTACAGTCATCAATGTTATGAAACCACAAAATTAGTGACTGAATATTTGGATATTCCAAAAGAAAAATACAGTCAAACCTTTCAGTCACGATTGGCTGGAGACAAATGGTTAACGCCTTACACCGATGTCGAAGTAAACAAAATGCCTGAAAAAGGCATCAAGAAATTGGCGGTTGTAACACCAGCTTTCGTTTCGGATTGTTTAGAAACTCTCGAAGAAATTGCTATGGAAGCCAATGAGGAATTTAAACATCACGGCGGTGAGGAATTTGTTGCAATTCCTTGTTTGAATGACGAGGAGGAATGGTGTGATTTAGTTGTAAATTGGATAAGCGATTGGGCTAAATAAAAATGTTTAAAAGTTTAAGGTTTAAAGTTGTCTAACGAACTTGAACCTTAAACTTTAAACTTTAAACTAAAAAAATGGAACTCTACAACTACCTAAAATCCCTTCACCTCATCTTTGTCATCACTTGGTTTGCGGGACTTTTTTATATCGTTCGATTGTTTGTTTACCAAATTGAAGCTAACGACAAACCTTCGCCCGAAAAGGAGATTTTGCAAAAACAATACAAAATAATGACCTACCGTTTGTGGTACATTATCACTTGGCCATCAGCAGTTTTAGCGAGTGTTTTTGCGTTTTGGATGTTATTTTTTACGGATCTCGGAAAAGCCTGGTTGCAAATGCCTTGGATGCACGTGAAACTTGGCTTTGTTTTTGCGCTGTATTTGTACCATTATAAATGCCAAAAAATATACCAAGAATTGCAAAATGACGAAGTAAAATATACTACAAATTTTATGCGTTTGTGGAACGAAGGCGCAACAATCATCTTATTTGCAGTAGTTTTTTTGGTAATCCTGAAAAATGCTGTGAACTGGATTTATGGTGTTGTCGGAATTTTGTTGTTTTCGATTTTGATTATGTTGGGTTTTAAGTTTTACAAACGAATACGAGAGAAAAAAAGTGGTCAGTAATCAGTCTTTTAGTGTTCAGACATTGGAATTAAAATGGAACACAATTTACTAACTGAATACTAAAAACCTGAACACTGAACACTCAATACTGAACACTATGTTAAGAGATTTCAAGATATCAATGCTTTCGTTGCGAATTAGGATTTTCCTTTCGATGATTGTATTGATTATTGTTGCTTCGATAGTATTGGCTTCCATTTCGATTTTTCAATTTAAAAATGAAGCCAAGCAGTACCACCAAAAACAACTGGAACATAAAGAAGATGCCATAAAAGAAAATATCAATTATGTGCTTTCGAACACGACTTATCCGCTTACTCCAAGTAATTTATCATTAATTTTTAAAGATAAAATTCACGAACTATCAGACATTCATAATCTTGAAATTAACATTTATAGTTTAGATGGTCAATTATTAAAATCTTCGAAGTCAAAATTTTCTATTGATGCTGCAGCTCCACCTGTTCCAAAATACATTCTAAAACTCGTTCAATCTTCTATAGAAAAACGCTATGTTGACATCAAAAACAGCAACGGAAAAAAGAATCGTTCTTCTTATAGTTTAATGAAAGACGACAAATTTAAACCTTTGGGGATTTTGAATTTGCCTTATATTGAAGACGATAGTTATTATCAAACCGAATTGCAAAATTTCTTGATGGGATTAGCACAGGTTTATTCCTTTATGCTTTTGGTGGCTTTTGCAGTGGCTTATTTTCTGTCTTCCTACATTACAAAATCGCTGAAAACCATTTCGGATAAATTAAGCGAAACCAGTTTGAACCAAAAAAACGAAAAAATTGTTCTCGAAGCGAGTAGCAAAGAAATCAACCTTTTGATTAATGCCTATAACGCAATGGTTGACGAACTTGAAGAAAGTGCCCTGAAATTAGCCCAAAGCGAGCGAGAAGAAGCTTGGCAAGAAATGGCCAAACAAGTGGCGCACGAAATCAAAAATCCGCTTACTCCAATGCGTTTGACAGTGCAGAGTTTTCAGCGAAAATTTGATGCAAACGACCCCAATCTCAAACAAAAAATTAATGATTATTCCGAAACCTTGATTCAGCAAATTGATACAATGAGTTCCGTGGCTTCGGCTTTTTCGAACTTTGCTTCGATGCCGGCACAACAAAATGAAACCTTAAATGTCGTGGAAGTTGTCGAATTGACAATGGATATTTTCAACGAGGAATACGTTCATTTTAAAGCCGAAGAAGCAATTATCATTTCGAAAATCGATAGAACGCAACTCATTAGAATTATTACTAATTTGGTCAAAAATGCCACTCAATCCTTTCCAGAAAATAAAGAAAATAAAGCCGTTTGTGTTAGCATAAAAAAGGTTTTGCACAATGTCATTATTACAGTTGCTGATAACGGAATTGGCATTAAATCCGAAGATTTCAATCGAATTTTCGAACCTAAATTTACCACAAAATCTAGCGGAATGGGTTTAGGTCTTGGTATTATCAAAAATATTATCGAAAATTATAAAGGAACAATTACCCTTGAATCACAAATAGGAAAAGGAACCACATTTACTGTTTCTCTTCCAATAATCAATACCTAAAAACTACATTATGGCACTAGAAAACATAATCTTAGAACACGAAAAAGGAATTGCTACAGTTTATATCAATCGCCCTGAAAAATTAAATGCATTAAACAAAGCTACGATTCAAGAGCTGCACGAAACCTTAGCATTAATCGATAATAATCCTGATGTTCGTGTGATTATTATTACCGGAAGTGGAGAAAAAGCTTTTGTGGCTGGAGCCGATATTGCCGAATTTGCTCATTTCTCTGCCGAAGAAGGAGCTTTATTGGCTGCAAAAGGACAGCAACTTTTATTCGATTTTATCGAAAGAATGAAAACTCCAGTCATTGCTGCCATCAATGGTTTTGCTCTTGGCGGCGGACTCGAATTGGCTATGGCTTGTCATTTTAGAATCGCTTCAGAGAATGCGAAAATGGGATTGCCAGAAACTTCGCTTGGCGTGATTCCGGGTTATGGAGGAACGCAACGTTTGCCGCAAATTGTAGGCAAAGGTCGTGCTATGGAAATGATTATGACCGCTGGAATGATTGATGCCGAAACCGCAAAAATGTACGGATTAGTCAATCACGTAGTTCCTCAAGAAGATTTATTTTCAGCTTATATGACAATTGCTACCCGGATTATGAAAAATTCTCCTGTTGCGATTTCCAAAGCCATCGAAGCTGTGAATGCTAACTATATTTCGGGTGTCAATGGATTTGATGTAGAAATCAAAAATTTTGGTGATTGTTTTGCCACTGATGATTTTAAGGAAGGAACAACGGCGTTTTTGGAGAAACGGAAAGCAATTTTTGAAGGGAAGTAAACAGCTGTTCAGTGGCAGTTGACGGTCTAAAAAATTGTATTTTTGACAACTCATTTTGACAACTCATTTTGACAACAATTCATTAAAAGAAAAACTATGTCCTTCCAACCTGTATTCGCCCAATTCTGGGAAAAAGTAAAAGAAAGTATTGAAAATAAAACTTACGCCAAATTAACTTTGGCTAAAACCATAGGCGATACTGAATTGAAAAACATTTACGTACGCCCTGTTTTATTAGAAAATGATGTGTTTAGCCTTTCGATTACAGCGAAATACAAAACCGAAGAAGTAGAAAGTTTTCATTCTTTACAAGAAGCTTTTTTTGTTTTGGCTCCGTATATGAACAATCCGTTTTTGACAGCATTATTATTCACCACAGAAAACGACATTAGTTTTAAACTCAACAAAAAACGTGTGGGAAGTATTATCGAACAAGCGCCAACATTCAAAAACGCTTCGGATGTGATATTGGAAATGAAGGAAAAAGGAATTTGATTGCTGATTTTTGGTTTTAAACTAGCGATAATAAAAAACATCTTAAATATAAAATCGTTTCTAGTACCTTTTACGAAAAAGAAATTTATGCAACTATTTTGATATGTTGATTTCCCAAAAACAATGTTAAGTCCCACAAAAGGTTTTGTAATTTTCCTCAAATGTGGTTGCAGATGGTTGTAAGAACGATTCGTTTATTGCGTCAAAATCGTATGGTTTTGATAGAACCTCAATTAATTTAAGATAAGAACTCCTATTTCCCTTTATGGCTTCGTCTAAAGATTCTTCAACCAAATGATTTCTTGGTATAAACACCGGATTATTTTCTTTCATCAATTGCTTGGCTTCATCAAAACTATTTTGAGACTCCAAAATACGATTCCTTTTTTCCATCCAAGGACTAAAAAAGTCGCTTTGTATGGTCTTACTTTCTAAATTAACTTCTTTTGATAAAGCTAAAAAAGTATTGGTATAATCCATTTTGTGCTCTTTCATCAAACGCAGCAATTCGTCTATCAAATCCCAATGGTCGCTAGTATCGCTTTTGATTCCAACTTTATGTAGCATCATTTCGTAATATTGATGATTCCATAAAACATCGAAATCATCAATAACCTTTTGCGCTAGTTCGATAGATTTTTGTTTATTATCGTGTATAATTGGCAACAGCGCTTCGGCAAAACAAGATAAATTCCATTTTATAATTTTCGGCTGATTTCCAAAGGCATATCTCCGGTTTTGATCAATAGAGCTGAAAACCGTATTCGGATTATAACTGTTCATAAAAGCACACGGCCCGTAATCAAAAGTCTCCCCGCTAATAGCGGTGTTGTCCGTATTCATAACCCCGTGAATGAAACCAACCCGCATCCAGTCTACCACTACCTCTATTTGTTGCATCATTACTTTTTTTAGTAAATTCAGCGCCATATTTTCATCAAGTTGTATCTCAGGATATAATCTTTTTACGGTATA
>JAYVIK010000174.1:0-11286 GCA_043770265.1 Flavobacterium sp.
TAAATTTGTAGAAAATTGATCTAAGAATGAAGATTAACGATTTTTGACCCGAGCGACAGCGAACTGGCGAAGCATTGCAGATTTATTTCAGTTTAAAAAAACCATAACTCTTAACACATAACACATAATCTTTTTCATATGTACGGGAAAATAAAAGAGTATTTACAAGAAGAACTTCAAAGTATTGAAGACAACGGCATTTTCAAAAAAGAAAGAATCATCACTTCACCACAAGGAGCTGAAATCACGGTTAACGGAGAAACGGTTCTGAATTTTTGTGCCAATAATTATCTTGGGCTATCTTCGCACCCTGAAGTAATTCAAGCGGCTAAAGACGCTATGGACACACACGGCTTCGGAATGTCTTCGGTTCGGTTTATTTGCGGAACACAAGATATTCACAAAACCTTAGAAAAAAAGATTTCAGAATTCTACGGAACAGAAGACACGATTCTATACGCAGCAGCTTTTGATGCCAATGGAGGAGTTTTCGAACCATTATTAAATGAAAATGATGCCATAATTTCGGATAGTTTGAATCACGCTTCCATTATTGACGGAGTTCGTTTGTGCAAAGCAGCTCGTTATCGGTATGAAAACAGCAATATGGAAGATTTGGAACAGAAATTAATAAAAGCCAATGAATCTGGTGCTCGTTTTAAATTAATTGTTACCGATGGTGTTTTCTCTATGGATGGCATTGTTGCGCCTTTGGACAAAATTTGTGATTTGGCCGATAAATATGATGCAATGGTTATGGTCGATGAATGTCACGCTGCAGGATTTATCGGAGCAACTGGAAAAGGAACTCTCGAAGCAAAAGGCGTAATGGGACGGGTTGACATAATTACAGGAACATTAGGAAAAGCACTTGGCGGAGCTATGGGAGGTTATACGACTGCCAAAAAAGAAATCATTGAATTGTTGCGGCAACGATCTAGGCCTTATTTGTTTTCAAATTCATTGGCACCAGCAATAGTTGGAGCTTCTATCAAGGTTTTCGAATTGTTAGAAAAAGACACAACACTTCGAGATAAATTGGAATGGAATACCAACTATTTCAAAGCAGGAATGAAAAAAGCAGGCTTTGACATAGTGGATGGTGACTCAGCGATAGTTCCAGTAATGCTTTATGACGCCAAATTAGCTCAAACTATGGCAAATGAATTATTGAAAAAAGGGATTTACGTTATTGGGTTCTTTTTTCCTGTGGTTCCAAAAGAAAAAGCAAGAATTAGAGTGCAATTATCGGCCTCTCACTCGAAACACAATCTAGATATTGCAATACAAGCATTCATTGAGGTTGGAACGAGTCTAAATGTTCTTTAATTTGAGCTATTAGTAACGTTTGGGGTATTATTTTTGACTATTTGTTTTGTAGTTAAAAATTTACTTATTACTTTTGTTCTTAAATTAACTAAATTGTAATTAAAATAACAAAGTATGAAACATTTAAACAAGTTACTATTATTATCTGTAATGATTGTGATGGCAACAAGCTCACGTGCACAAAACAGCAACAATCCTTGGGCAATTTCATTTGGTGTAAATGCTATTGACACCAAAACTGGTGCTGAGGGGAAAAACACATTGGATGATATTTTTTCACGTCCTTTCGACGTAAATCAAAATTGGAATATTCTTCCTTCAGTTTCTTATCTTAGCTTAGCTAGATCTGTTGGAAACAATTTTTCTGTTGGTATTCAAGGGTCTATCAATAAAATAGATAAATTTGTTGTTTATGATCGTAGCAATCCAAAACAAGATTCTTATGGTTATGTAGTTACTAATCCTGGAAGTTTGATGTATTATGCCGTTGATGGTAACGTTAAATATAGCTTTATGTCAATGATTAAATCAAAAGTAATCGATCCCTCTTTGCGTTTAGGTGGAGGATACACTTTTATGGGGGATTCTAGCTTTGGAACGATTAACCCAGGTATTGGATTAACTATTTGGTTTTCTGAAAATGTAGGTTTGGCTTTAGAAACTACTTACAAAGGATCTCAATTAATTGGTGCTAATCGTAGTGTTATTGGTAACAGTTATGTTCCAGACGCTCCTTCCCATTTTCAACACACCGTTGGTCTTACATTTCAATTTGGTGGTAAAGATACTGATGGAGATGGAATATACGATAAAAAAGATGCTTGTCCAGAAGTTGCTGGTTTAAAACAATTCAACGGTTGTCCTGATACTGACGGTGATGGCATTATCGACGGAAGTGATGCTTGTCCAACCGAATCTGGTTTAGCTACATTAAACGGATGTCCAGATAAAGACGGAGACGGAATTGCTGACAAAGATGATGCTTGTCCAGATACAGCAGGTTTAGCTACATTCAAAGGATGTCCTGATACTGACCGAGACGGTCTTGCTGATAAAGATGATAAATGTCCTACTGTAGCTGGTCCAAAATCTAATGGTGGTTGTCCAGTTTTAGATGCTGATAAAGACGGTGTAGCTGATAAAGATGATGACTGTCCAACAGTAGCTGGTCTTGCCAGCAATAAAGGATGTCCTGAAGTAACTACTGAGGTTGTTGAAAATCTTAAAATTCAAGCTAAATCAGTATATTTTAATTCTGGTAAATCTTCTTTCAAAACTGGTGATGCTGAAACTATTGCTAGTTTAGATGCTATTAAAGAAATCCTTAAAAACTATCCAAATGCGAAATGGAGTATTGAGGGACATACAGACAGTACGGGTTCAGATAAATTAAATCAAAAACTTTCAGAAGACAGAGCTAATGCCATAAAAAAAGTTTTGATTGATAATGGAATTAAGTCTGAAAACTTAACCGCAGTTGGTTTTGGTAAAGCTAAACCAATTGCTTCAAACAAAACCAAAGAAGGAAGAGCACAAAACAGAAGAACCGAAGTAAGACACGTAGGTTCTGCGAACTAAGGTAAATTATAATATACTTTTAAATTAATATTTTATAAAAAAGTCGTTCAATTTGAACGACTTTTTTATGTTAATTCTACTTAGAAAATTTTTGACACTTAATCATAATATTTCAATATACCATACAATAATTTTGTGTAATCATATAATGTTTTGGTTAAATTTAATTATACATTTTTTTTAATAAATAAAATGTAGTACTTTTGTATAAAATTAATTAATAATTAAGTGTTTATATCTAATATGAACGGATAATGTACTTTTCTAAAGTCATTTCATTATAACAGATTCACTTAAATCAGATTTTTTTTAAACATATAAAATAAATAATAACAAATAACATAATTAAAGCATGAAACATTTAAACAAACTTTTATTAGCTGTAATGATGATAGTGGTGGCAACGACCTCACATGCCCAAAACAGTAACAATCCTTGGGCTATTTCATTTGGATTAAATGCAGTGGACTACAAAGGTGGTGCTCAAGAAAAAAGCACATTTGGGGCTATTTTTTCGCAGCCTTTTGACATTAATAATAATTGGAATATTCTTCCTTCAGTTTCTTATCTTAGCTTAGCTAGATCTGTTGGAGACAATTTTTCTGTTGGTATTCAAGGGTCTATCAATAAAATAGATAAATTTGTTGTTTATGATCCTAGCAATCCAAATAAAAATTCTGATGGTTATATTGTGACTAACCCCGGAAATTTAATGTATTATGCTGTTGACGCTAATCTTAAGTACAGCTTCATGTCTTTGATTAAATCTAAAGTATTAGATCCTACTTTAGGTTTAGGTCTAGGATACAATAGGTTAGGAGAAAATAGTTATTTTTCTCCTAATTTTAGTGCAGGATTAACAGTTTGGTTTACTGAATATATTGGTTTTCAATTAATAAGTACTTACAAAGCAGCTCAATTAATGGGTGGTGAATATGCTGCCGCTTTCGATAAATATTCTCCAGATACTCCTTCTCATTTTCAATACACTGCAGGTCTTGTTTTTCAATTTGGGGGTAAAGATACAGATGGAGATGGGATTTATGACAAAGAAGATGCTTGTCCAGAAGTTGCAGGTTTAAAACAATTCAACGGTTGTCCAGATACTGACGGTGATGGGATTATTGACGGAAGTGATGCTTGTCCAACGGAATTTGGTTTAGCTACATTCAACGGGTGTCCAGATAAAGACGGAGATGGAATAGCTGACAAAGATGATGCTTGTCCAGATACTGCAGGTTTAGCTACATTCAAAGGATGTCCTGATACTGACGGAGATGGTCTTGCTGATAAAGATGATAAATGTCCAACTGTAGCTGGTCCAAAATCTAATGGTGGTTGTCCAGTTTTAGATGCTGATAAAGACGGAGTAGCTGATAAAGATGATGACTGTCCAACTGTAGCTGGTCTTGCTAGCAATAAAGGATGTCCTGAAGTAACTCCTGAAGCACTTGATAATCTTAATATAGAAGCTAGATCAGTTTACTTTGATTCCGGTAAATCAACTTTAAAAGGTGATGGTACTCCAGCTCGTTTAGATGCAATTAAAGAAATTCTTAAAAACTATCCAAATGCTGTATTCAGTGTTGAAGGACACACAGATAGCGATGGTTCTAACGCATACAATCAAAAACTTTCTGAAGATAGAGCTAATGCTGTTAAAACTGCATTGGTGACTAGAGGTATAAAAGCTGATAATTTATCTACTGTAGGTTTTGGTGAAACTAAACCAGTTGCTACAAACAAAACTAAAGCTGGTAAAGCTAATAATAGAAGAACTGAAGTTAAATCTGCAAGTTCTAAATAATTAGGTAAATTATTTATATATTTAAAAAAAGCTCATTCTTAATTGAATGGCTTTTTTTTCATTATGTTTCGTCCTTAAAAAATCAAAGGCATCTCATTAAAACACAATATTTATATTCTATTCAAAACCTAATTTATGTTAAATGTTATGTTTTTGTTAAATTACGTTAGTTATTTTGGCTTTTTTGTGATAATTATGATTTTTTAACAACAATTTTAAAAAAAAATTACTACATTTCCTTTATTAATAAATTAAATATTGTTATTTTTGCCCCAGATATAACCTTGACTTCTAGATTACTGGTAGTGATGAGAACTCAAAAAGGCAATAAAAAGTTGGTAGTAGTAGGTATTAAAAAGAAGAAGAAAAAGTGTAAGTTGGTTCTATGAAAAGGTTGTTGATTAAGCCGGCCAAGTTAATTTATGAGATTTTATGGTAAAAAAAATAACAAAGAGGCACAATAACTAACGATGAATCGACAGGCTACAAACCATTAAATAAAAGTTTCACTTATATGACACTTGTAAAATCTGGAAATAAAGTAGAAAATTTTTTAGAATTACATGCAGTAATAATGAATTTTAAGGGTTGGTTAAGAGCAATGCATCATCATCTTGGAGATATTTAGGATTATATAAATGAATATAAATATCGCTTTAATCCAGGTTTTATGAAAGGGAATATCTTAGATAATTTAATAAAAAGGTTGGTATAAACACCTATTAAAACATATAATGCTATTATTAGCAAAAAGTATAAGTCAACAAATTAATACAATTCTAATTTTTAAACATTTCCTTATGAGAACAAAATTTTACTTAAAAACTTATTTTTTAATAAGTTCGTGCTTTATGCTTCAATTAGCTAATGCACAAATTAATGATAGCGAATGGTCTATCGGCCCTGTAGCTGGGTTTAAAGCCATTAAAAGTTTAGTCATTTATGATACGGGTATATCATTAAGTCGCTCTATTTCAGAAGGAAAACGACTTAATGTTGAAGTTGGGTATCGTTTTTCTGGGCCTACTTTAGAACAAAATTGGGGTTCAAGAAAAATCAACATGGAAACAGATATAAGTTCTTTAATGTTAGGAGCCAGTTATCATTGGTTTCCATTTTTGTCAAATAGTTCCCGTGGGAGTTTTCTAGAATCAGTGAAAGTAATTGGTGGTGTGTGGTACTTAAACAATCCAGACTACAAATTTGTTGGTTATCTTGATGAACCAATAGTTTGGGGAGAAGTAATGTTTACTCCAGAAGAGGTGGGTAATGTGACCACTGTAATAGCAACTAATAAATTACAGCCTTTTGTGGGTTTAGGGTATGATAACTTCTATAAAACTAATAAGATAAGTTTCAGTGTTAATGGTGGAATTCTTTATCAAGGAAAACCAGAAGTAACCATGGTAGCCACAAATATGTTGAAACCTACAGAAGAAAGTGCTGAAAGATTTGAACAAAACTTATCGAGTTATCAGTTTAGCCCTTTTATTCAACTCTTAATACACTTTAACTTAAAATAATTAAAAGTAATTCTTTTTCACTTAATACTAAAAACTATGAAAAATTTATATAAATACCTTGGTGTTTTAACACTAGCTGTTAGCTCCCTTTTTATCACCCAATCTTGCGAAAAGCCATTTGATGGGGTTAATGCCATTTTGACAAATGTTAAAATTGATCACCAGGTCAATATCCAAATTATCGACGCTAATCCTAGTGCCACTAATCCTTATCCAGCTAACCCTGTACTAACGATTGATGGAGACGCAGTGACTAAAGGTTTAATTTATACTGCTGACGGTAAGGCCTTGAATAACACTCCAGGTAGTGCAACTGTTGTGAGCAACGCAGTTAGTTTAGCTGTGAAACCTTTTACAGTTATTTCACAAACCCAACCCCTTCGTTTTACCATAACAGCAACAGCTGCTAATTACATTTCTAATTCACAGGAAATCGTCATTACCTCTATAGATAATTTACAATACATTAATTTGAAGTTGTTAAGGTTATCCAGTTTACCACAAGGTGTTTCAAACACAAGTACACAAGCTACTGCAGTTGCTGGTACAATTGCAACTAATTTTGTTGTCAATGTAACAGATGCTGTAACAAGCCAAACTGTAGCAACGGCAACCTTTCCAGCCGCTACTGTTTTTAAAGATGCTACAAATGCTACTATAACCACACCCGGAAACTTAAACGTAGCGGTAACTAATTTTAGTCCTACCTCGTCAGCATCCGTTAGTGCGCTTCCTGGAGGTACATCGGCAACTACAACCACAAAAGAGGATCTTACCTTTTTACTAGCAGGTGCAGTAGATATTAAAGCAAGTATAGGTGGTAAAGAAATTAAATCATTTTCGACTCCAATTCCTTTTGATGTTAAGTTATCGTCCACTGTTTTTAATCCGGTAACCAATAGTACGCTAAAAGTTGGAGATCAATTACCAGTTTGGAGTAAAGATGAGGGTAGTGTTTTATGGAAAAATGAAGGTTTTGCTACTGTTGTAAATGATGGCGCAACGTCTAATTTAAAAACAGTTATTCAGGTAAGCCACCTATCTACTTGGATGGTTGCTTTTGGTCTTCCTGATTGTGCTAGTAAGACTGTTGTAAATTATGTTTCCAATAGTACAACCCCAATAACGGTTTTTGTAAAAGTTGCTACTAAAGTAGGAAATGCTCAGGCAGTAGCAACTACAACACGTTCAATAAAAAATGGAGACAAAATTGAGTTTAATCTACCTAATGGTTTACCTTTAACTGTTTCTGTATATTCAGGTGCTTCAGATAATGCACCACTTTTAACTACTGCAGATATACCTGCTTGTGCTACAACTGTAACTGTAACAAATAACGTAATTTCACCAAATCCAATTCTTGCCTTTGATTTGGAGACTGCTTGTCAAAACGGAAGGTTTAGATATACAGGTCCTATTGAATATAAACTAGCAGGAACAAACTTATGGATTCCTTTTACTCCATCTGAAGCAGGGAAATTAACAACAAGTTTATTAGAATGGGATAAAACTTATAATTTCCGTATTCAATACAAAGGACAGGAATTCGCTAGAACTAGAGCTGTTCTTAAAGCTGAATTTAGACAAAACGGAACGGTTTGGGAATTTTTTGGAAAAACTGCTGAAAAACAGGAATTCTTTAGTGCACCAACAAATTGTAATTAATAATTAAATAACGCTCTATCTCTTTTGAGAATAACTTTTTAGTGTTCCATAAAAAGATAGAGTGTTTTTATAGAATTTCACGGATTTCCGAAAATTTTATTAAATATAGAAAAACTCTCTAGCCCTTTTATAGACAGCGAGTTATTTTAAAAAGATCCTTAAAAAAGTCAGAACTTAATTTTAATTTTGTTCTGACTTTTTTTTTGCTCCATCTCCAACTTGATTGCACACATCGTCTATACTGAGATATTATACTAAACAGATTCTGATTTTTACAACCACATTTGAGAAAAAATTTGTCTTTTTTTACATCGTTTTGTTATTCGATTCAACCAGTAAGTAACTAATCAATCCGATGTAGATTTGTGATTTAACCCCATTTTCACTTGTACCTAAGAATGTTATTATTTGTAGATTTTGTTTCATCGCTTTGAAAATTATTTCAATATCGCATTTTTTTATACAAATTGGCTATTCTTCTGTCAGACCATTCTAGATTATTGGTTATTATTTCAATATAACCTTACTTTTGTCTTGTTTATAATGGTCATATCGCTTTAATCGAAGTTTTATGAAAGGAATATATTAGACCATTTACTAAAAAGGAGGACATCAACACGTCCTCAATAATAGTAAACTAGTATTAGCTCAAAGGACAAGATAATTACTTTTAAAATAATTATAAAAAGCCATTCTTAAATGAATGGCTTTTTTTATATTTATACAATGACAAATACTTCTTTTTTAGATAAAATTGCACAAGTTTTAATTGACGACTATTCAGGAAAACTCTCCAATATCATTGTTGTTTTACCCAACAAGCGCGCCAAAATATTTTTGGTTGAAGCTTTAAAAAATCAAGTTGAGTCTAATATCTTATCTCCCGAAATTATTAGTATCGAGGAATTTATTCAAGATATAGCCAGTATTCGCAATATAGACCCAATAGAATTATTGTTCGAATTTTATGAAGTCTATTTATCGATTACAGAAATACCGAACCAACAATCGTTTGAGCTTTTTGCCAATTGGGCCAAAACATTACTACAGGATTTCAATGAGATTGATCGCTACTTATTAGATCCTTCTCACGTGCTTTCTTATCTAAAAGACATTGAAGACATCAAAAAATGGGGAATTGAAGTCGAAAATAAAACTCAATTATTGGAGAAATACATAGATTTTTGGAAATTATTGCCCAATTATTACCAATCACTTTACAATCATTTATTGACTAAGGGAATTGGATACCAAGGATTGATTTATCGAGAAGCCGTTAACAACATCAATCATTTTTCGGATTCAATTAAAGAAAAAAAATATGTCTTTGCTGGTTTCAACGCATTGAATGCTGCCGAAGAACAAATCATTCAACATTTAATAGCTTCTGACCAAGCCAAAATTTATTGGGACGCTGATCAAACTTTTCTAAATGATTCCTATCACGATGCTGGTTTATTTGTAAGACGTTTCAAATCGACTTGGAAACAGTATAAATCCAATCCTTTCGAATGGATTGTGGATGATTTTTCGCAGTCGAAAAACATTCAGGTTATTGGCACACCAAAAACTATTGGTCAAGCCAAAATCGCTGGAAGCATTATAGAAAATATTATCACAGAAAATCCAAATACCACATTAGATAAAGTAGCTGTAGTTCTTGGCGAAGAAAATTTATTAGTTCCACTTTTATATTCTTTACCTTCCACTGTTGGTGCATTGAATATTACGATGGGTTATTCGAGCAAGAATAATCCAGCACAGATTTTAATTGCCAAATTGTTTAAAATGCACACGAATGCTTTGTCACGAAATGCAAATAGTTATGTGCTATATTATAAAGATGTCTTGGATATTTTGACGCATCCTTTGGTAGAACCTTTTGCTAAGGCAAATGCGTTGGTTGGTATTATTAATCAAAACAACTATACTTTTATTACGCATCATAAATTGTTGGAATTGAATCCAAATCCGAGTGATTTATTTCTTTTATTATTTAGAAAATGGGAAAATGGTTCTATGGCGGTTTTACAAACAATTTCCAATTTATTGCAAGCCATCAAATCGAATTTAAGCAACGACAATGAAGAAGAAAAAATCACTAAAGCTTTTGTTTACGCTATTTTCAAAACCATCAACAAACTGATTAATTACTATTCGCAGCATTCGCATATTGATAAAATCGAAACACTTCACGCCATTTACAAACAAGTAATTGATTTAGCCGAAGTGTCTTTTGAAGGCGAACCATTAAACGGTTTGCAAATTATGGGCGTTTTAGAAAGCCGTGTTTTAGATTTTGAAACTGTGATTGTCACTTCGATGAATGAAGGGAAATTTCCAGCTGGAAAATCAATGAATTCTTTTATTCCGTATGATGTGAAAAGAGAATTGGGTTTGCCTACTTTCAAGGAAAAAGACGCGATTTATACCTATCATTTCTATCATTTATTGCAACGCGCCAAGAATATATACCTGATTTACAATACCGAAAGTGAAGGCTTGGATGCTGGCGAGAAAAGTCGTTTCATCACCCAATTGGAAGTCGAAAAACAAGCCAATCACACCTTAACTCAAGGAATATACAATGCGGTTTTACCCGAAACGGCTTATCAACCTATTGTAGTCCCTAAATCGGAATCGGTGATGATTAGATTAAAAGAAATTGCAGATAAAGGATTTTCTCCATCGGCTTTGACGAGTTACATTCGCAATCCGATTGATTTTTATTTTCAAAAGATTTTGCGCATTAGCGAAGTCGAAGAAGTCGAAGAAAACATCGCTTTGAATACTTTAGGAACTATTATTCACGAAACTTTGGAAGCTTTATACAAACCATTTATAGGGAAATTTTTATCCGAAAATGATATTTTGGGTTGCTTCAAATTATTGGATGCCGAAGTGTTGAAACAATTCAAATTGGTTTACAAAGAAGGCGAAATTAAGAAAGGAAGAAATCTTTTGGCTTTTGAGGTGGCGAAACGCAATGTTTCTAATTTTTTGAAAGTCGAATTGGAAAGTATTAAAAACGGGGATGCAATAAAAATTCTGCATTTGGAAAAAGGGTGCGAAAGAATTTTAGAACATCCGAGTTTACCGTTTCCAATAAAAATTGCTGGAAAAGTCGATCGAATTGAAGAGCGCAACGGAATCATTCGCATTATAGATTACAAAACAGGCAAGGTTGAAAAAACAAATGTTACTTTAAAATCGTGGAAAGGTTTAACAGATGATATCAAGAACGATAAAATTATTCAGGTTTTAGCCTATGCTTATATGTATGAAAATGAAGCTAATGGAAAACCAATAGAAGCCGGAATCATTTCGTTCAAAAATTTAAAATCGGGATTTTTGCCTTTCAGTTTTAAAGAAGGAAAAGAAGAA
>JAYVIK010000175.1:0-11228 GCA_043770265.1 Flavobacterium sp.
ATAAAATTAACCAACAAAGCAATGAAAATAAAAACCATTAAAAATGTCCACTTGAACAAAGGGTCTAGAAAAAACCATTAATTTTGTCCATTACTCCAATAAAATCAATAATTTGTAATGAAGTATTTTAGTTTAATTATTCTTTTTGTGTTGTTTTCTTGTGGAAATAAAGAAGACATTTTATTACCAAAATCGAATGTAACTATAGTTTCGGATGTGTTAGATCATTCGCCAATTTATATTTTTTTCAGAACAAAGGGAAAAGATACTTTGGCAGAAGTAAACCGAAAAAACTCCATTATTTCGACCAATTGGATTTTGAATATTGACAGGCGATTGCCACTGCGATTGGTTATTCCCGAAGTTATGAAATTGCAGGAAAAAAAGCGTAGTGAAGTGGCTCATAAAAACGAGTTAGCTGAAAATTATTATTCATACTCGGATAGTATTGGAAAGAATTTGGCTTTTTTGCCTTTCACAAAAGTGTATTATAAAATGGGGAAACCAAATTCTAGTTTTATAGTGTTTTTTTCTAAAAAAAATCAAATTTTTGTGGATGGAACTTTAGGTACTCGAGAAGAACTAAAACATTTTTTAAATAGTTTTAAAGACAAGACCAAAATTATTAGATTCGGTTTTGATAAAGATATGCGTTATGGAGCTTATCTTCAGAATCAAATTTTCATTCAAAGATTAAAAATTGAAAATAAAGAAGAATTTATATATTAGGTAATTAAAACTGATTACTTTTTCGAAATGAGTTTGCATCTTACATTGGAATCTCCGAACACTAAGAACAAAAACTTTATTGGTTACTAAAAAATTGTCAAATAAAAAACCTTGATTTCTCCAAAAGAAATCAAGGTTTTTTTTAGCAAAAAAATAAAAATTATTTTAAGACTTTCATCAGGTTTCCTCTTATTTCGCCCGCAGGAAAAGCTGCGCTATGTAAATTTACATAATACAAACCAGAATTAAGATCCGATTCTTGTTCCGCTGTAAGAGGAGCACTTGTGTAAGTTATTGGAGATCCAAAGCTTGAAAAACCAAAAACTACTGACCCGCTAACTCCAGTTGCTCCTTTGTGGATATGTCCATTTGTAGCAGTAGAAAGGGTGTGAGTAACTGTTAATGTGAAAATTTTTGAATTTGTGTTATATAATAGTGTTGCAGATCCTGTGGCTGTTGATGAATTTGGAGTACTTTCATTTGCACCACTCAAAGTAGTTTTAAAAGTTACATTCGGATTTGGAACAGTATCATTATTATCACAAGAAATGATTACAGTTAAAAATAAAGTCATTGCTAAAATTCTAAATAAATGTTTCATAATTTTTTCGGTTAGTTTTTTTAAAAATTCTCGAAACAAAAATAATTTTACAAACTAGATTTTCTTTTTTAATTCTACTAATTTAACTAACTATTAACGTTCGTTCACGGGTGCTTTTGATTTCTCTTTTTCGCTTATTAATGTTTGATAATGATGAATGAATGGCGAACAGATAAAAACCTATTGACGCTTATTCCAAGTATCGCTGTTAATAAGCAACTGAAATCTATATTACTGATGATGATAGGGTTCATTACTCAAAATCGTGAAACCGCGATACAATTGTTCGATAAAAAACAAACGCACCATTTGATGCGAAAATGTCATTAGCGAAAGCGATATTTTTCCTTGTGCTTTGGCATAAACCGTTTTCGAAAAGCCATAAGGGCCACCAATTACAAAAACTAAAGTCTTTACTCCCGAATTCATTTTCTTCTGCAATTCTGCGGAAAATCCAACGCTTGAGAAGGTTTTTCCGTTTTCGTCTAATAAAATGAGTTGATCAGTTGGCGTTATTTTTGCTAAAATCAATTCGCCTTCTTTTTCCTTTTGCTGGCTTTCCGAAAGGTTTTTTACATTTTTGATATCGGGAATAATTTCTAAATCGAATTTGATGTAAAAGGATAAGCGTTTTTGATATTCGTCAATCAAGGATTGCAAATTTTTATTGTCGGTTTTGCCAATGGCTATGAGTTTGATGTTCATTGGAATACTATTATTTGATAATCAGTTGCTTTTGCCAATATTGAAAATGGCACACGGATGACACGTATTTAAACTGATAAAAAACGGATTTTTGTTGGAAACTAGCTAAATCAGCCTATTTCGTTTAATTCGTGTGCTTTTATTGAATTGTTAGTCCGCTTAGTGGACAGTTATATAAAATTAACTATCCAGAAATGAATCGGTTTTGTTTTTTTTCTTAAACAACTTTAGAATTAATAGTACTACAGCAACAGCTTCGAAAGTCATTCCAATTATTAGAAAGAAACTAGTCCAATCTTTTCGTTCGTTGGTGATTTTGAATAAGGCGCCTATTACTGTGAGCACAGCTCCAATTAAAAATAAAACTAGGATTTGTGAGTTTTTCATTTGAGAATCATTTAGGTGTAAATGTATTCAATTTGCATTTAAAGTATAGTTTGTGTTTTTACGTAGTTCACATTTCGTTCTTTCAAATAATTCAAAATATACTTGAAGCAAGTTTCGTGTTTTCCAATTAATTCAGGTGGAAAAATTCCTTTTTCGGTAAATATTCCTTCCAAAAATAGATTAGCAACCGCTGTTGCCGTGTATCCTGTAGTTCTAGCCATTGACGAAGTTTGGGTTTCGGGACAATATTCGTCGTATAAATTATAGATAACTTCTTCAATTTGACCGTTTTTATTTTCTCCTTTTAAAGTGACGCGCATTACGGTTAATTCTTCTTCTGTTTCGCCTAATTTCCATTCGTTGAAAAGAATTTTGCTTGTAAAATCGATTGGTGAAATTTCGGTTCCATTGACAGTAATTTTGTTTTCGCTGAGGAATCCGCTGTCTTTCAAAACCTTTATATATTCAACATGGCCAGGATAGCGCAATGTTTTTTCTTTCCTATTCTTGATGTGTGGCATCGTATAAAGAATGGAGCGTAATCCATCAGAATTGAAAGATTCTAAGGTTCCTACTTTGTCAAATTCGACCAATTCGCAATCGGTTAATGCTTCGCGAACGATACTATTTCCGTTTTCGACATAGCGAGCGAGACGAGTATATTCTTCGATTACATCTATTGGAGAGAAGGGCGCTTTGTAATTGAAAGGCCATTTTTTTACTTTTGGCAAACCGCCAACCAAGGTTTCAAAATCAGTCAGTTTCAGTTTTTCATTGTAATAACCCAAAATAATATTGTGCATTCCGGGAGCCACGCCACAATCGACAATGGCAGTGACGCCTTTTTCTTTTGCCAAAGCGTCTAATTCTAAAGCATTTTCTGGAAAAAAGGAAATGTCCACTACATTTTTTTTAGCTTCAATTATGGTTTTTATGGTTTGAAAACCCAAAAATCCGGGAACAGCGCAAACCACAAAATCAAAATTGGAGAGAACCGATTGAAGTTTTTTGGTATCACAAACATCAACTTGTAAAACAGCAATTTTTGGATGCTTTTCCTTGATGTATTCTAATCGTTGAAGGCTAATATCTGCTAGCGTTATCGAGTGTTTTTGTGATAGATCAGCAGCCATTGCGCTTCCAACCATTCCTGCTCCTAATACAATAATTTGAGTCATTATTCTAAAAAATTTGTTTTTCTTATGCTAAGATAGTTTTTCTAACTTATTATTGATAGGGAACAGGGATTTATTAAACATAAAAGCCCACGAAATCAAAAAAGATCATAGGCTAATTGTACAATTGAAAAATAAAAATTATCCTGGCATATCACCGCCTTCTTCCATTTCTCTTCGGGGTTGTTTTTCTCTTTCGTTTTTCGATTTGTTCAACCTATAAGTAAAAGAAAGTGTAAATTGTCTTTGATTCCTTTGTCTTTCACTATAGGAGTCAATTACACCTGGAATAAGTGTTTCCATTCGCATTAACCTAGTGTTGAACACGTCACTAATATTGAAAGCGACTGATGCTTTGTCTTTTAATACATCTTTGCTAAAGCCAAGGTTCATCGAGAAAATTCCCAAAAATTTTCCTTGAGCCGTTTTTTGATCTCCAAAATAATTCATATTCGTTTGCCAATCTATTTTACCTGGTAAAGTAATTTTAGAATTTATTCTTGCGGTCCAATTAGAAGCATTATTATCAAAATTTTGAGTAACTACTTTATTATTAAAATCGGTGTAAGTATAATCCCCATCTGTTGTAGCATTAAAAAAATTGAAATTAGTATTCAATTTCCACCATTTGTATGGCGAAAAATTTAAATTGAATTCAAAACCGGTTCTAACTTCTTCGGCTAAATTGATTGGAGTTGTAATTATTACAGGAATTCCATTGACAAACTCGCCAGATTCAAGTCTAACATAGTTAAATACATCTGTAGTTCTGTTAACATAAACGGAAGAACTAAACGTAATTTTATCCCATTTCCTGAGGTATCCAAAATCATAAGCATCTGTCATAGACGGATCCAAATCTGGGTTTCCTAGAAAAATATTAATATTACTCGAATAATTGTTAAACGGATTGATTAACCTTCCTCTTGGACGACTAATTCTTCGACTATAATTAAGCGACAAGTTACTTTCTTTTGACAGTTCATACGTTACAAAAGCACTTGGAAAGAAGTTGTTGTATTTTTTTGTGTTAAAATCGCTGGAAATATATTCGTTTACATTTACATTAGTATCTTCCCAACGAATTCCCATCAAATAGGAGAATTTTTTTACTTTAAGTCCGTATTGTGTATAAAACGCATTTACATCTTCTATATATTCTAATTTATTGGTAAAATCGTTATTTATGATGCCATTATTAAAAACGGTTACATCGCTCAATTGATTCGTAAAACTTCCCCGGTAACCTGCTTCCAACTGACCTCCTTTACCTACTGGTAAAACATAATCTAACTGGTATAATTCTCGGTTTTGTTTTTGATCGTTTAAGGTAATATCGGTACCATTCTCGCTATCGGCAATATTTGATGTTTCGTTTTCATCACTACTAGAAATTTGCACATCTACATCTAATTTATGCCCAACTTTCTTGAATTTTTTTTGTAAGCTAGATTTAAATTCTACAGCTTCATCACCGCCTGCTTGGTTGCTCACCCTTGTTCGAATATCATTTAATGCAGCGTTTGCATATTGGTTGTCAAAATTTACTTTGTCTTGATTTTCTTCGTTACTTTTTCTATAATTTATGGAGTTAGTCCAGGTCGTAGATTCATTTAGAAATAATTCGATACCTAAATTTCCATTATAGTTTTTGTTAACCTCCTCATTTTTTCTGGTTTCTTTAATATATTGAGGTCTCGAAGGATTAGGATTTAAATAATTAGTTTCAGTCAATGATCTGCCTAGATTCAATCTTTTTGCAAGACCTTGATTGGAAAATAAATTATAATTTTTAGATTTATAGTTTAAAGTTCCACTGATACTATTATTTTCGGGATATCCAGTTGCGCCAATAAAAGTCCCGTTCAAGCCCTGATTTTTTCCTTTTTTAAGGATTATATTTAAAATTCCTGCGCCACCTTCCGCATCATATCTAGCTGAAGGATTGGTAATTACCTCTACTTTATCTATGGCATCGGCCGAAATTAATCTTAGGGCTTCATTAATATTTACCGCATTCGATGGTTTTCCGTCTATAAAAATGGTAACGTTTTCATTTCCTCTTAAAGCTATTGCTCCTTCAGCACTTACCGAAACCGAGGGGATGTTGTCTAAAACATCGCTTACTGTCCCACCTTTTACCAATAGGTCATTTCCAACACTGTACACTTTCTTGTCCAGTTTTATTTCGACTGTTGTTTTCTCGGCACGAACTACCACTTCGCTCAATTGAGCGGCATCTTCTACTAAAGTAATTTCTCCTAAATTTGTCTTTTCTAAAAGTTTGCGATCTTTTAAAATTATGGGTTTAAACGAAATAAATTCGATCTTGATATCATAGATTCCAGGAATAACATCAATATTAAATTCTCCTTTAGGATTAGTTATTCCTCCTGCAATAGGTTTGGTAGATGTTCCATTTGTTAGGGTAATTGTTGCGTATTCGAGGGGTTGTTTGCTCCCTTTTTCGACAACTTTTCCCAAAATTTTTATTTTTGAAACTTGATTTTTTTGTTGTGAATAGTGGTTTGTCGCAGTAAATATTAATAATAAAACGGTAATAAATTTTAGGTTTTTCATCAAAAGAATTTTTCTCAATTAGAATGCAAAATTAGTTTTTGGTTTAAAGAACAAATCACAAAGGTTTGTTAATATTAGTGACTACAAAATAATAGACATTGCTTTTGCCAAAGGTCGAGCAATTACTGCCTTGTTTCCATTAATTACAATGGGTCTTTCGATAAGAATTGGATTCGAAATCATAGCTTTTATAATTTCATCATCAGTTAATATTATGTTTTTAAAATTTTCGAGCCAGATTTTCTCGTTTCGTCGAACTAACTCTATTGGTTTGATGTTCAATTTTGCAATGATAATTGCCAATTCGTCAAAAGTGGGAATAGTATCGAGATATTTTACAACTTCATATTCTTGACCAGAATCTTCAATAAAAGCCAGACATTCACGTGATTTGCCGCAGCGGGAGTTATGATAAATTTGGATCATAAAGTTAGTTTTTAATTTTTTTGCAAAGTAAAGTATAAAAACGGAAAATTAGGTTAATTTCGGGCTGACAAAAACAGGTACAACTTTTAATTAATTCAATTTTATAAATGTTTATAGAACAAGCATATAAAGGCAATAATAATTTGTGGCGCGTTTTTATTACGACTTTGTTTACCGCAGGAATATTCCTTAGCAACTTTGTTGCGTATTTTATGATGTCAAAAGAACAGATGGATGAAATTTATAAATCGATGCAAGGTGTACCTAATAATTGGTCGCTTCTTATTAATTTATCGCCGTTTATTTTTCTGCTTGGATTGTTATTTTACTTAGTTCGAAATTTGCATCATAGAACTATTCTTTCGTTAACTACATCAAGAAATACTATAGATTACAAAAGAATTCTATTTTCTTTTTCAGTAGTAGTTCTGTCAACAATTTTAGTATTTATAGTTTCCTATTTTAATGACAATTCGAACATTATTTGGAATTTTAATCCATTGAAATTTTTTGTATTATTTCTCATCAGTATTTTTTTATTTCCTTGCCAAATTGGTCTTGAAGAATATTTGTTTAGAGGCTATTTGATGCAGCAAATAGGAATTATCGCTAAGAACAGATGGTTTCCTTTGGTGATTACTTCCGTTGTTTTTGGCTTATTTCATAGCGCCAATCCCGAAGTGGCTCAAATGGGTTATGGAGTGATGGGTTTTTATATTGGAACCGGATTATTACTCGGAATTATGACATTGATGGATGAAAGTTTGGAATTGGCTTTGGGATTTCATCTCGGAAATAATTTGATGGCTGCATTATTAATCACTTCGGATTATTCAGTAATTCGTACCGATGCCCTTTTTAAATATTCGGGTGTCGAAAATCCAAATGATATTTTAATTGAAATGATAATTTCGATTGCAATTGTGTATCCGATAATCTTATATATATTTGCAAAAAGATACAATTGGACGGATTGGAAATCTAAACTTACAGGTAAAATTCAAGTTCCAAAATTATAAACTTCAAACACATAAAAATGCAGAAAATAACGTACAAAAATATTCACAACCGTTTTAAATTAAATGGAATTCATATAAGTAGAGAAGAAATGTTTTATGTGGCTTATTGTTTTATAAAGGAGGGAAAGCCTTTCGAGAAACATATTGGTACTTTCTTGTTAGATTGGTTTGATGAAAAATCCTATATTGAATTGAATACTTCGGGAACCACAGGAGATCCAAAAGTGATTCGAATTGAAAAACAAGCGATGCTGGATTCTGCTTTGGCAACTGGAGATTTCTTAGGTTTAGAGCCTGGAAATACAATGTTGCATTGTTTGCCAACCAATTTTGTTGCAGGAAAAATGATGTGGGTACGATCTTTTATTTTGGGATTAGAAATGAAATTTGTGGAACCCAATTCAAATCCATTGGATAAAATTGATGAAAGTTTTGATTTTTGTGCTATGGTTCCTCTTCAAGCAAAAAACTCTTTGAAAAAACTTAAGCAAAAAAAGATTAAAAAGTTAATTATTGGAGGAGTTAGAATTCATAAAGCATTGGAAAAAGAATTAGTCAAATTGCCAATGGAAATTTATGAAACCTATGGTATGACAGAAACAATTACGCATATTGCGGCAAAAAGAATAGGGGAAGAAGCCTTCACGACTTTGCCAAATGTAACCGTTTCTTCTGACGAGAGGTATTGTTTGGTTGTTAATGCCAAACACATCAATAATGAACCTATTATCACAAATGACATCGTAAAATTAATTTCGGACAAACAGTTTATTTGGGAAGGCAGAATCGATAATGTAATCAATAGCGGAGGAGTTAAATTGATGCCTGAAAAAATCGAGTATAAACTTTCAACATTAATCCCAAGACGTTATTTTATCTTTGGTCAACCCGACGAAGATTTTGGAGAAAAAGTTGTACTTTATGTAGAAGGCGAACCAATGGTTATCGAAGAATCTGTATTTGATGTTTTAAATACATTTGAAATACCTAAAGAAATTATATTTATTCCAAAGTTTAAAGAAACTGCAACTGGAAAAATTATGAGAAAAGAAAGTATCTAGTGTTAGAATAAATAAGTATATATTTATCAAAAAGAGAGGCTGTTAAGTCTCTCTTTTTGCTTATTGTATTGAAAGCAAATAATAAATTTAAACCTGAATTACACCTAAATTAAATTTCTTTTCAATAGGCGAGTGGTTGGCGGCTTCAATTCCCATCGAAATCCAAGTTCTGGTTTCTAAAGGATCTATGATGGCGTCAGTCCAAAGTCTTGAAGCAGCATAATAAGGTGACGTTTGGGCATCGTACCGTGCTTTTATTTTGTCGAACAACTCCTTTTCTTTTTCCTCGTTCACGATTTCTCCTTTTGATTTTAATGAAGAAGCTTCAATTTGTGCCAATACTTTTGCGGCTTGTGTTCCGCCCATTACGGCGAGTTCTGCACTTGGCCAAGCTACTATTAACCTCGGGTCATACGCTTTTCCGCACATCGCATAATTTCCAGCTCCATAAGAATTTCCAACAATTACGGTAAATTTTGGCACTACCGAATTAGATACGGCATTTACCATTTTGGCACCGTCTTTTATGATTCCGCCATGTTCTGATTTGGAACCAACCATAAATCCGGTAACGTCTTGCAAGAAGACTAATGGAATTTTTTTCTGGTTACAATTGGCAATAAATCGGGTCGCTTTGTCCGCCGAATCCGAATAGATGACACCTCCAAATTGCATTTCACCCGTTTTGGTTTTGACTACTTTTCGTTGATTGGCAACAATTCCCACAGCCCAACCATCAATTCGGGCATAACCGGTGATGATGGTTTGTCCGTAACCGTCTTTATAGGCTTCAAACTCCGAATTATCGACCAATCGGTTGATGATTTCCATCATATCGTATTGCTCATTTCGAGCTTTTGGCAAAATGCCATAAATTTCTTTTTCTTCTAAAGTGGGTTTCAAGGATTTATTTCGGCTAAAACCAGCCTTGTCGTAATCGCCTATTTTGTCGACGATATTTTTTATTTTGTCCAAAGCGTCTTTGTCATCTTTGGCTTTATAATCTGTCACTCCCGAAATTTCGCAATGTGTTGTTGCTCCGCCAAGTGTTTCGTTGTCAATATTTTCTCCAATCGCAGCTTTGACCAAATAACTTCCCGCCAAGAAAATGCTTCCCGTTTTATCGACTATTAAAGCTTCGTCGCTCATTATTGGAAGATAAGCACCACCGGCAACACAACTTCCCATAACAGCCGATATTTGGGTAATTCCCATACTACTCATCAAAGCATTGTTTCGGAATATGCGTCCAAAGTGTTCTTTGTCAGGGAAAATTTCGTCTTGCAATGGCAAAAATACCCCAGCCGAATCGACCAAATAAATAATTGGAATTCTATTTTCCATCGCAATTTCTTGCGCTCTCAGATTTTTCTTTGCCGTAATCGGAAACCAAGCTCCCGCTTTTACTGTGGCATCATTGGCAACGACAATACATTGTTTTCCTTTGATGTAACCCATTTTCACCACAACACCACCCGAAGGGCAACCACCATATTCTGCATACATTCCTTCGCCAACAAAGCCGCCAATTTCAATACTTTTTGCTTTAGTGTCAAGCAAATAATCGATGCGTTCCCGCGCTGTCATTTTGCCTTCGGAATGTAATTTTTGGATGCGTTTTTCACCTCCACCCAATTTTACTTTGGCAAATTTATGTAGCAAATCAGAAAGTAGGAGTTTGTTGTGGTCTTCGTTTTTATTGAAGTTCAAGTCCATAATGAAATTGTGTTTATCTTAAAAGTGCTAAATTACGAAAATTCAAGCAAACAAATTTTAGAATATTCGAAAGTAATACTAAGTGTAAAATTAGGATTTAGTAGCGTTGAATTATTGATTATGATTGAATTTTCCTAAAAATATTAAATTGTTATTTGTGAATTTTCTAATCCTCTATTTCTATTTTTTGGAATATAACTTTCTAAAATTACTCTTCTTCAGAATCCGAAAACAACTCTTCATCATCGGTTTCTTCGTCAGTAGATTTCCTTATTTCAAAGAAACTAAAAATCGAACCACCATAACTTTTTTTGAAAGAAAAATGAATCAAATGGTCGAGTTTTGTGTATTTGGAATGTTCAATAATCATCATTCCGTCTTCTTGTAAAGTGTTTTTTTCGAAAACGGTCATTACAATTTTATCAAAAGTTTTTTGATCCAAAGCATAAGGTGGATCTGCAAAGATAATGTCGTAAGTTGCTTTGTTTCTTTCCAAGAATTGAAAAACATCACTTTTAGTAGCAGCAATATTAAAATCATATTCACTTGCAACTTGCTTGATGAATTTCACGCAACCAAAATCGGCATCGACAGAAGTGATTGGCGTGCTGCCACGTGAGGCAAATTCGAAACTGATATTCCCGGTTCCTGCAAATAAATCCAGTATTTTCAAGCCTTCGAAACTGAAATGATTGTTCAAAACATTGAATAATGCTTCTTTACTCATGTCGGTTGTGGGGCGAACGGGAAGTCCTTTGGGCGGAAAAATGCGTCTTCCTTTGTATTTACCTGAAATGATTCTCACGATTGGAACAAGATAAAATGTTTC
>JAYVIK010000176.1:0-11133 GCA_043770265.1 Flavobacterium sp.
AAAGCACTTTTTTTATTCATAGTCTTTGATTTGCTTCAAAGCTAACAATAATAAGGCTTTGAGACGTTTTGACCATTAATTTTGTCCATTACGCCAAAATAAATATTAAAAATACTGAAACAATAAGGATCAAAAGCTTATTCGATACTATTTACAAAAGCGAAAACATAGTTATTTACGGAGATAGTACCGTTGATAAAAATAAAATAAATTACTCTTCAATAAAATTTGAACCTTACATTTCATTTAATGATTTTCCTGTTGTTAAACAATCAATTATCAAAAATTTAAGTTTAGATTTAAAATCTCTTAAAGGTGCAAATAAATATAGAACTAATTTAAAAGAAGCTTTTAAAACAGATACTATTAATTTTGCTGGGCACTATACTTTTGTGTTTTGGGGCTGTGGTTCTCCATGCAAAATTAGTATGATAATTGACAGACTTACAGGAAAAATATATGAATCTCCAACTTCAAGTCTTGGCTATGAATTTAAATCTGACAGCAGAATGTTGATTGTAAATCCACCAAATCAAAACGGATTTTATGATGATTGCATTTATTGCAAACCTATTATTTACATTTTTGAAGAAAAAACGAAAAATTTTAAGAAATTAAAATCAAAGCATTAACTACCTCACAATAACGCCATCGACAAACAAAAGTGGTACTTCCTCTACATAATCTGGAGTGATGGAATTGGCTTTGAAAATGAATTTTCTGTCATATAAAGTGTTGCCTATAAAAAAAGTCACCATAAACTCGTTGTTGAGTACCAAAACACTTTTTTCCAACATTTCGATTTTCACCACAGAAACTGCTGGAACTTCTATAAATGCATGACGCAAAAGTGATGTTTTCTTCATTTCGCCATCAATAGTTCCAAAAGCTTTAGAAACTACCATAACGCTGTCTAGCTTGAAATCGCTGTCGTTTATTAAATAAGCATACCAAACTTTTTCCATAAAATCGTCGCTCCATTCCTGGACTGCTGAGAGGAAAACGTTTTCTACTTCGGGGATGATGATGTCGGATTTCATTTTTTTGTTTTTGAACGCAGATTAACGATTTTTGATTTTAGAAGGATAAATCTAAAATCGTTAATCTATAATCTAAAATTGTTATATACTCGCTTTGAATTGCTCCAAGAATCGAACGTCATTTTCGTAAAACATTCGGATATCACCAATTTGGTATAACAACATCGCAATTCTTTCTATTCCCATTCCAAAGGCGAAACCAGTGTATTCTTCTGAATCTATATTACAATTTTTCAACACATTTGGGTCTACCATTCCGCAACCACCAATTTCCAACCAACCAGTTCCTTTGGTAATTCTATAATCGGTTTCGGTTTTTAGACCCCAATAAATATCTATTTCGGCGCTTGGTTCCGTGAACGGAAAATAAGATGGACGAAGACGAATTTTTGATTTTCCGAACATTTCTTTGGTGAAATACAAAAGTGTTTGCTTCAAATCGGCAAAGGAAACATCTTTATCGATATACAACCCTTCGACTTGGTGGAAAATACAGTGCGAACGCGAGGAAACGGCTTCGTTACGGAAAACTCTTCCTGGAGAAATGGTACGAATCGGCGGTTTGTTGTTTTCCATATAACGTACTTGAACAGATGAAGTATGGGTACGCAACAATATATCGGGATTGGTTTGGATGAAAAAAGTATCTTGCATATCACGTGCCGGATGGTATTCTGGCAAGTTTAATGCGGTGAAATTATGCCAATCGTCTTCAATTTCTGGTCCTTCAGAAACATTGAATCCAACGTTAGAAAAAATATCAATAATTTGGTTTTTTACCAATGATATCGGATGACGAGAACCAATGATTACTGGCTCGGCAGAACGAGTTAAATCACCATAAAATCCTTTAGATTCTTCTTTGCTTTCTAAAGATTCTTGGATGGATTTTACTTTTTCTTCAGCTGTAGATTTTAGCAAATTGATTACTTGTCCAAATTCCTTTTTCTGTTCGTTCGGCACGTTTTTAAATTCGGCGAAAAAATCTTTCAAAAGTCCTTTGCTTCCTAAGAATTTAATTCTAAATGCTTCTAGTTCTGCAGCGTTTTGAGTTGAAAAGGCTTGTGCTTCGCCAATATATTCTTTTATTTTGTCTATCATTTTCATCCAATAATTGAGTTCGCAAATATAAGAAATTTTGTTGGTAGGGACAAGTCGCGACTTGTCCGTACTTGATAAAAAAAGTCACGATTTATCCGTACGCAATAAATAATATCAATCAATTAGTTCTTTTTCTATAAAATAATTGACGATAGCTTCTTTCATCAAAACTGATTGTTCACCTGCTTTCAAAGCTGGTAATTCTTCTTTTACAGTGTAATGTGGCCAACCGTCTTCGTCAAAAAATTCGAATTCATAGAATCCATAAGGCTCCAATAATCGACAAATGGCGATGTGCATCAGGTTGAGTTTTTCGTCTTTTTCATATGTTTGATGCACTTTTCCTAGCTCTTGCACGCCAATTAAATAAATTATAGCGTCCAAATCGAGGTCTTCGCCTTGCGAAAATTGATTGGAAAGTAGGTTGACAAGCTGTTCCCAGCGTTCTTTAAGTTGTATATCTCTTGACATTTGATGTTAGATTTTAGATTGCGGATTTTAGATTGCGGATTTTTTTAATCTGAAATTTAAAATCATAACTATAAAATTATTTTTGGCAAATATAGGAAGTTGAAGATGGAATATTCTTTTATATTTGTATTTCGAACTTTAAAAAATTGAAAAATGAATTATTTGGATATAATTTTGGGCATTATTCTGGTTATAGCAGTATTTGACGGCATAAAAAACGGTCTTTTTGTAGAGCTTGGCTCACTAATATCTTTGATTTTAGGAATATATTTTGCCATCAAATTTTCATTTTTTACAAGAGATATTTTATCGGGGTTTATGCATTGGAATCCGAAAACGATTCAAGTTGTTGCTTTTATAATCACTTTTCTTGTGGTGATTTCTGCTGTTTCTTTTTTAGGAAAATTTCTCACCAAAATTGCCGACTTTGCGCACTTGGGTGTAATAAATAAATTAGGTGGTGGATTTTTTAGGCTTTTAAAAGCAATAGTGATTTTGAGTATTTTTTTAAACCTTTTCGAAAAATTAAATTTCAATAATGTTTTTGCCAAAAAAGAAACTTTAGACAAATCGTTGTTTTATCGACCAATCCAAAAAACTGCGGGATTAATTTATCCTTCGATTGAGAAATGGTATGATGATTTGAAGAAAAAGTAAGAAGTCGTCAGTATTTAGTGGTCAGTAATTGCGATAACTGAACACTAATTACTGGGTCACTGAACACTAATTTTTCACTTCCTTAATCGCACTCTTTTCAATCCAGCCCTCAGTTCCGTCTGTCAATTGAATTTGTTTCCAGTCGTCCAAGGTCTCCAAAACAAACACTTTGGTTCCTTCGTGCAATGTAAAAACCGTATTACTTGCTCTTTGTGGCTCGCTTTTTACCAAAACCATTTCGGCAAAAACGATAGCTGGTCTTTCTCTTTCGTAATGATCTTTCTCTGAAATTGCAGATATAACACTTATTAAAAGTAGAAACACAAGCGCAAACATTCCGAAGAAAAACACTCTTTTGGAAAAGGCATATTGTGAGAAATAATAGCCCGAGAAACAAATTAAAAACAGGATTGAAAATCCAACCGAAATCCAAGCCCAAGTATTGTAGTGGAAAATCGAAGTGAAATCGTGTACCATTTTTGAAAAACCAACTTGCGGAATCACTTTTATCTCATCGATTTGCAGTTTTTGAGCAAATTTAAGGTTGTTCTTTACTTCTGCATCTTCAGGATTGAGGACTAACGCTTTTTCATAATTGTAAATAGCAGGTGCTACTTTGTTCAATTTATAATAGCAATTTCCGAGATTGAAATACAATTCAGCAGAATGTTGCTTTGTTGCCAAGATACTTTCGTATCCCGAAATGGCTTGTTCGTATTTTTCTTTTTGGTACAAGTTATTTGCTTTTTCAAAGCCTGTTTGAGCAAAGAAAAATTGAGTTGTTAGAAGGAATAGATATAAAATATTTTTCATAAAAAAAGTTTAAACACAAAGAGCACAAAGAAGGCACAAAGTTCACTATTTAAAGCACTCCATTGACCACTCTTCTGACTCCATCTTTGAGTAATTTAACATTAAAATTGATTAATAGTCCTAATTTACAGTCTGATAATCTTAAGTAAGTGAGCAATTGTGCCAAATGAACATCATTTAAAGCTTCAACAGATTTAATTTCTACAATAAATTTATCTTCAATTATAATATCAATTCTGTAACCAACATCTAACTTGCCTTCTTCATAAACCAATGGTAATGCTTTCTGTTTTTCAACTCTTAAACCAGATTTTTTAAGTTCATAAAACATGCATTCCTCATAAGCACTTTCTAATAACCCAGGACCTAAAGTTTTATGTACTTTCAAAGCACATTCAAATACTACTTTTGAAATTTCATTTTCAGTCATTAATATATTTTTTAAAACTTTGTGCGCTTTGTGCCTTCTTTGTGCCCTTGGTGGTTAAGTGATTTGCTTTTCTAAATCCGAAATTATTTCCACTGCTTTATCAAAATCCTTTTGAATAGTTGAACTTGAGGTTAACGCATATCTCGCCAATTCACAATTTTCGGTCAAATTGATAAAATCGATGATAGTTTGAGCATTTGCATTTCTTGACGCTAACAGCTGTTGAATATTGCTTTTACTCATATCCGAGGTTTCTATGTGCAACTTGGCTTTCAAGAAATTGTGCATCGCTTTCTCTAAAGCTACATAAAACGGCTCTTTGTTGTTGATTTGCTTTTTGGCTTCTGATAAATATTTCTTCGCCAAACGGTTGTTCATTTTAATTCGATTTCCAAAAACATCGCTGGATAAAGCTTCTTTTTTCTTTTTTAATAGCACTATTAATGGCAACATCAAAAAAGGTAAAAACAATAAACTATAAAAAGATTTTGACCCAAAGAAATCTTCTTCTTTCATTGAAACGAGATTACTTTTCAACTTAATGTATTTGAATTGTTCTGTACCCGAAATTACATTTTTAGACGTTTCTGATTGGGTTGTTGCTACTTGATCATTAACTGAAGGACCGTCCAAAACGTTGACCATAATTTCTGGGGAAGTAATCGTTTTGTATTTCCCGGAACCCAAATCAAAGTACGAAAACTGCATTGGTTTTATTGGATAATTCCCTTTGAATTGCGGGATAATCGTGTAACTATCCGCAATTTTTCCAGACATTCCCGATAAGGTGGTATTTACTTTTTCTGTGTGCACTGGGTCGTACATTTCGAGTGAATTTGGAACAACTGGTTTTGGCAAATTAAACAACTTCATATTTCCGCTGCCAGTCACAGTCACCAATAAATCAAGACTTTCTCCGTTTTTTAAATTCGTTTTCGAAGGCGTTACTTTAAAATCAAATTTACCCACAGCTCCTGAAAAATCAGCTGGTTTTCCAGCTTCAGGAAGTGCTCTTACAGCAATGGTTTTGGCTCCGGCCGAAACTCTTTTGTTGTCATTTGCAACCACAACACGTCCAAACATGTCTCTACGATTGGTTGGCAATTGCACATCAATATCCAAAGACAAAGGTTCAATCACGAGTTTACCAGATTTTTGTGGATACAAAACGGTTTTTCGAAGTACTACAAAACGGTACTTTTCACCTTTGAACATTCCTTCTTCGCCAACGAGTTGCTTGATGTCGATGTTTTGGCTCCAAAAATCATTGTATTTGGGTTTGTCTAATTCTCTCCAATTAGAAATTCCAATATTGTAACTAAAATATAATTTGTAAACTACCGTAATGGGTTCGTTTATATACGGATTTGTTTTAGAAATATCGGCAACTAAATACAAGTTATCATCAGCAGAAACTTGAGGTGCGTCATCTGGGTTTCTCGCCTCCTGCACGGCATTAGTTACTGTAATTTTTATTGGAGATGTTTTATAAATTTGACCGTTATATTCAATAGTAGCTTGCTTTATAATTAGGTTCCCTTTTTGTTGTGGCAAAAGATAATAGGAATAAATTTTTTCGAAAGAACTTTTTCCGTTTATCCAAGATTGGCTTACTTGCTGACTGGGTCCGGCAATAATTCTAAATCCTTCGAAAGAGGGTTGGTTGAAGTTGTCACCGTCCATATTCATTACGAAATCAATGCGAAGTCTTTCGTTCAATCCAAGCATGGTTTTACTCACTTTTGCTTCAAATTGTACTTGAGCTAAAAGTGAATTACACGAAATTAAAACTATCGCTAATATGAATTTTTTCATTTTATTTCCTCACCCCAACCCTCTCCAAAGGAGAGGGAGTTGAAACTGGGTACATTTTATTTTGTTATTATTTTTAAATTCTAAAAATGGAATTATTCAATTTTTTTAATATAATTGAATTACCAATCTTTTTCCGTCTGAACTGGTTTTCCTTTTACTTTTTGGGCATTTACTTTGTCTTGAATCTTTTTCTCTTCATTATTTACGGCATCTAAAAGATTTTCGGTTCTTTGTTTAGAAATTCCGCCTGGCATAGGTTTTGGTTTTCCTTCATCCTTTGGTTTTCCGTCTTTTTTATCTTTGTCTTTGTCTCCTTTATCGTCTTTTTTATCCTTGTCGCCTTTATCGTCTTTCTTATCTTTCTCACCGTCTTTTTTGTCGTCCTTCTTATCCTTGTCTTTATCTTTATTCTTGTCTTTGTTTTTATCTTTGTTTTTATCGTCTTTTGGCGGATTTTCTTTCAACATTTTTTTTGCCAAAGCATAATTATATCGAGTTTCTTCATCCGAAGGTCTATTACGCAACGCATTTTTATAGGCTTCGACCGCATTCGAATACTCTTTTTCTTTCATAAAAACATTTCCTAAATTGTGAAATACTTTATGTCTTTGAACTCTTGATTTTGTGTTTGTCAATGCTGTTGCATAAGCAAACTTAGCTTCTGCCACTTGGTTTTGTTTATAAATGGCATTCCCTAAATTATAAGGAGCAACGGTTCTTTTAGGAAATTTTGAATGAGAAATCCTGTAATTAGCTTCAGCTTCAACGAACTTTTTTTGCTCATATTCATCGTTCGCTTTAGGTAAGGTTTTGTCTTTATCTTGAGCAGAAGCTGCAAAAGAAAGTGTTAGCAAAATATATAAAATGTAATTTTTCATTATTCTTTTTCGTTAAATAAATTCAACTTTTGAACCCATTTTGTCTTTCTTTCCAAAAGGAAAACATCTAAGAACAACAGTACAAATGCAAAACCCAAAAACCACTGAAATTGGGATTGAAAATTAGCCATTTGAGTCGATTCGAATTCCGTTTTTTGAATATTGTCCAACGCATTCTTTACATAATCTAAAACGGCTTTGGTATTATTTCCGTCAACATATCCTCCCTTTGTAGCTTTGGCAATGGTCGTTAATCCTTCTTTATTTAATTTTGTTATTACCACTTCATTGTTGTTGTCTCTTTTAAAACTTTCGACTACACCATTAACTCTGAGCGGAATTGTACTTCCTTTTTCGGTTCCAACACCAATGGTAATGATTTTCATTCCCAGTTTGGTTGCTTCTTCGGCGGCATTTTCAGCTCCTTCTGAATGGTCTTCGCCGTCTGAAATTAGTATCAATAATTTGCTGGTTTTACTTTTCTCATCAAAATAAGTCGCCGACAATCGTATGGCTTCATCAAGCGAGGTTCCATTTGAAGAAACGATGTCGGTATTCATACTTTGAAGGAACATTTTGGCCACGCCATAATCACTTGTGATGGGCAACACTGGAAATGCACTTCCGGCATAAGCTACAATTCCTATTCGATCGCTCCCCAATTGATTAATAATTTGCGAAACAATTTGTTTGCTTTTTTCCAATCGACTTGGCGCTACGTCTTCGGCCAACATACTTTTGGACATATCCATTGCAAAAACGATGTCGATACCTTCTCGTTTTACAGTTTCCATTTTGGTTCCAATCTTTGGATTCACCAGTCCTAAAATAAGTCCAACTAGTGCCAAAAGCAATATTACCAATTTTAAAATAGGCTTGAAAACAGATTTCTCGGGACTCAGCTTTTTTACCAAATCCAAATCACCAAATTCGCGCTGTTTTTTTCTTTTCCAATATTGATTGTATAGAAAAAGTAGCACCAAAATGGGTACAATAAAAAGAAGGTATAAATATTTTGATTCGTCTAATTCCATTTTTGTCTAAATAAAACTCCTGTAAACCGTGTTTCGTAATCCTAATTCCAACAAAATTAAAAATCCTGCCAACCAAACAAAGGGTCGGTATTTTTCGTCATAATCATAGAATCTTAGTTCTTTGATTTCGGTAGTTTCCAATTTGTTAATTGATGCATAAATTTCGGCCAGTTTGCTGTTGCTTGTTGCTCTGAAATACTTTCCTTCTGTTTTTCTGGCTATATTTCTCATTAACTGTTCATCAATCTCTACTTTCATCATCTGGAATAAAATTTGTCCATTTGGTGAAAGCGCATAAGGTGATTCCGCCATTCCATTAGTTCCAACCCCAATAGTATAAACTTTTATTCCGTATTGTTTGGCAATATCTGCTGCCGTTTCGGGTTCAATAAAACCGGCATTATTTACACCATCTGTCAATAAAATAATCACTTTACTTTTGGCTTTGCTGTCTTTTAATCGGTTTACCGCAGTCGCCAATCCCATTCCAATTCCTGTTCCGTCTTGTAAAACTTGGTCGTATTTTATACTTTTTATAGCTTCGAGAATAACGGCTTTGTCGCTGGTTACTGGCGTTTTTGTATAAGCTTCTGAAGCATAAACTACAAGTCCAATTCGGTCATTGGGTCTTTCTTCGACAAAATCGGCAGCCACATCTTTAAGTGCTTCCATTCTGTTTGGTCTCAAATCTTTGGCAAGCATACTTCCCGAAACGTCCATTGCCAAAACAATATCAATTCCTCTTGTGGTCTTGGTTTGGTTGCTAATATCTACTGTTCTTGGTCTTGCCATGGCAATAATCAAGGAGCTTAAAGCCAATATTCTCAACACATTCAAAACTGGTTTTAATCTCGCTACAAGACTGTCCGAACCTTTGAATCCTTGTGTCGAACTCATTTTCAATGTTGCCGATTGTTCGTTTCTTTTCCAATACAACCAAGCTATAGTAATTGGAATCAAAAGAAACAACCAAAAAAATTCTGGGTTCAAAAAAGTTAATTTTCCCATTATTGTTTTGTGTTTTGAAGTTCGACAGAGGTCAAAATTCGGTCTGATATTTCATTGGCGTATTTATCCCCTTCTTCGTGGACGATGATAATTTGCTGCAATCCTCCATCTTGGCTAAAAATTAAAACCTCATAATATAATTTGGTACTACTTTTACTATTGCCATCAATTTGTGAAAATGTTCCAAAGCCTTTGATTCCTTTGATTCCTTCTTTGGTTTCAAAATCTTCTTGTTTCACAATCATATTTTGCGCTCCTTGAACTTCCATAGATTGTAAGACTCCATCCAATGATTTTGCCAAATCGATTTGTGTCTCTTGTTTGAAATGCAAGGTAGAAGCCATAATATAAAAATTATCAACTAGGCTTCCGTAGGCAAAAGATTGCATTTCCTTAATCAATGCCATTCCGTCTTTTGGCAATGATTTTGACAAATCAACCCTTTTAAGCACTTTTGGGGTTTCAATTCTCACAATCGGATTTCCATATTCGCTTTTGACCCATTCGCCTTCCAACAATTCTTTGGATGGATGACCAATGATATTGTCTTTCACATAATTGAACCCTTTAGTTGCAATAAAATAGGTCATTGTTATCAAAAGTAACATCAGTACAGAAACTACCGTAATGACTATACGTTTTGTTCTTTGCTTTTTTAATTCGCGCTTCAATTGTTCCTGACGTTGCATTTCGTTAAGCAGCATTTCGTCTTCATTTTCGACAACTACAGGAATGGCTTTGTCTAAAGTAACAATCGCTCTTTCTATCTTTTTTCGGTCTTCAGTGATTTCGAAATCCATTGGTTTGGATTTGGCAAATTTCACTAAATCGGCTTGTTTCAAAACCACAAACAAATTGTCGATGGTTTCTTGCGAAAGCTTCATTTTCTTCTTTTTGGAAGCCATTTTCAAACCTTCAATCAGTTCTAAAGTGGTGCTTTCCATTGCGGGAATTTCGATAGCTTCTTCTATGTAATTTCTAACAATATCGGTCAATTGACTGTAATATTCTTTGACTTCGCCTTGTTGCCAGAGTTCTTTCTTCTCCAAATTATTCAACAAAGTAGTCGCTTTTTCTATTGGAGTTTTATAAATTTCTTCTTCTATTTTCTTGGTTTGACGCTTTTTGATATACCAATAAATAAAGGCTCCAATACCTGCAATCAGCAATAAAATCAATAGATATTTCCACCAATCGCCAATGCCTTCATTTGCTGGAACAATATCCTTGATGTCATACATTTTTTGTTTCAAGGTATCCACTTGAACATTGGCAACCTCCACATTTATTGAATCCGACAAATATTCTTTTTTGTTAATCAAAATTTTTATGCTCGGAATAGTGAATTTTCCGGAATCAAATTGAGTCAAGCCATATTTTTTGACCAATTCATATCGGTCATTTTTGCGAATCGTATCAATGGGATAGGACATTATCACTTCAAGAGGACCAAAGTTTTTTGCGTTCGGAAAAACCACTTTCGACAACGTATCGACATTGGTTTTCAAGGTAAGTTTGAACTCGGCTCCAATTTTATTTTTGGTGGTATCAATATTGGTTAGCACTTGTTTTTGTTGCGCAAAAACAGCGGTGGAAAGCAGCAGTAACAGTAAATAAAGTTTAATTTTCATTTAATTTCTAAATATTTTTCCTCACCCCAACCCTCTCCGAAGGAGAGGGAGCCAAGTCTGGAATACGTGTATTTAATATATTTACTCCAAACTCCTCCCCTTCGGGGAGGCTGGGAGGGGATTATCGGGATTTAAAATACCCCAGTAATTTGGTTACATAACTTTCGTCAACTCTTGTATTTACAACTCCTGCACCCGATTTGCTAAACGTTTCCTTGAAATATTTCAGCTTTTCTTGATAATATTTCTCATAAT
>JAYVIK010000177.1:0-11130 GCA_043770265.1 Flavobacterium sp.
TTGCAAATCGGCTCCCCATTCGTTGATGATGTATTGAAATTTTTTCTTTTTATTGGGCGTACAATCTCTTAAGATATCAATTGCTTCAGTGTAAGAAACCCGTTTGAAATTGTTTTCCAACACAAAGTTTAGTTTTTCTAGCAATGTCATTTCGCTTCTTTCGGCTTGTGGTTTCGATTTTTCTTCTTCTAATAATCTTCCTTCCAGGAATTTCAAATCATCGCCACAGTTCTCCATTGCGTATTTGATGACATATTGGATAAAATCTTCGGCCAAGTCCATATTATCGTTCAAATCATTGAACGCTACTTCGGGCTCAATCATCCAAAATTCAGCCAAGTGACGAGAAGTATTCGAATTTTCGGCTCTGAATGTGGGTCCAAATGTATAAATCTGACCCAAAGCCATTGCAAAAGTTTCTCCTTCCAACTGTCCAGAAACCGTTAAGTTGGTGTGTTTTCCGAAGAAATCTTTTTTGTAATCGATGTGGCCTTCTTCGTTTTTTGGTAAATTATCCAATGGTATGGAAGTCACCTGAAACATTTCGCCAGCACCTTCGGCATCTGCTCCAGTGATGATTGGTGTGTTCACATAAACAAAACCTTTTTGTTGAAAATAGCTATGAACGGCAAAAGACAACACCGAACGCACGCGCATTATCGCTCCAAAAGCATTGGTACGAACCCTTAAATGTGCATTTTCACGCAAGAATTCCAAAGAATGTTTTTTTGGTTGCATTGGGAATTTCTCCGCATCTGAGTCGCCAAGAATTTCCAGTTTTGTAACTTGAATTTCATATTTTTGACCTGCACCTTTGCTTTCTACCAAATCTCCAGTAACCGAAATCGCAGCGCCAGTAGTAATTCTTTTTAAAGTTTCTTCGGGCGTATTTTCAAAATCGACAACACATTGTATGTTATTGATTGTCGAACCATCGTTCAAAGCGATAAACTGATTGTTTCTAAAAGTTCTTACCCAACCTTTTGCATTTACGCCTTGAATTGTCGTGGTGCTGTTTAGCAAGTCTTTAACTCTTGTATGTCTCATTTTCGAATTAGGATTTTCAAATTTAGGATTTAGGATTTTCAAATGAATCTAAATCGAATTACAAATATAATTGATTTGTTTGGAAAAGTTGTTGTGAGAAATAGGCAAATCGCTTGCTATTTTTTGTAATAACGTTCCTTTAGGTATTAAAAATCCTTTGATTCAAAAAACGAACTTACTGCATACAAAGGATAAATGACAATATCGTCTAAATTCGAAAAATTTTCCAATGAAAATCGAACTCCTTTTGGGATGTTTTTTTCCTTCAAAAACATTCGTAAACTTTGCATCGCGCCACTGTTTGAAGATTTAATTTCTACGGGAAGTATTGCGGTGTTTTTCTGAATAACATAATCCACTTCGGCATTTCCTGTTTTATTTTCTCGATGCCAATAATACAATTCGTTTTGCGAAAAAGGACTACTGTATTTCAGCCATTCTAGCCCAAAAAATAATTCGGCAATGGCGCCTTTATTGATTACTTCAAAATTATTTTCCAAAAAAATATGCGCAACTTCCAAACCTAAAATCCGCTGAAACAAACCAGTGTCTAGCAGTAACATTTTTCGTTTTTTCAGATCGATTTCAGCGCCAAGCGGAATTCCATTTCCTGCCGTATGAGTTACTGGAATGACTAATCCTGAAAGAATCAATAATTGCAAAGCCTCTTTTATCTGTAAATTAGTAAGATGGTTGCCAATTTTTGTATATACAAATTTTGCTCCCATTTGTTTAGAAACCGATTCGAAAACTTCATTGATTCTGTTAGATGGAACTCGTTTTTTGTATTTTACAAAATCACTTTTTAATGAAATAAGTAAATCGTCTAAAACCTGTTGTGCTTCGAGATAATTTTTATGAACGGCAAATCGTGCAATAACTTCTGGCATTCCGCCAATGATGAGAAATTGTTTGAAATAATCCGTTAGTTTTTGATGAAAAATAAGGTCTAAAGGAAGTTCGCTAGTCGCTTTCTTTTTCAGTTCTAAAAGACGTTCTTCCTGCATTGCTATAAGGAATTCATCAAAAGAAAAAGGATAAATAAACAAGGTTCTAAGGCGTCCAACACCAAAAGAAGGCAAAGTTTCTAACGCAAATTCTAATAGCGAACCTGCCGCAATCACGTGTAAATTCGGTTTTTGCTCATAAAAATAGCGCAATGCCGAAATAGCTCTTGGACAAGATTGAATTTCATCAAGAAACAACAACGTTTCCCCTTCTATAATTGGAATATTGAAAGCAATTTCGAGTTTAGCACAAATATTTTCAATGGAATTAGTTTCGGTAAATAAAGCATGAAGCCCATTATTTTCTTCGAGGTTTATTTCGATGAAATGGGGGAATGATTTGCCTAAATTCCGAACTGATGATGATTTGCCAACTTGTCCTGCACCACGCAATAATAATGGTTTTTTAAAAGCATCATTTTTCCATAGTTCTAAATTACTGTCTATAAGTCTGTTAAAATATTTTTTTGTATTTTTCATAGGCAAAAAAACAAGTTAAATGCTATTTTTACTAGGCAAATATACTGCTAAAATGATAAAAAAAGCACCCAAAAGTCATTAAATTAGATTTTGGGTGCTTTTTTAGCCTCGATGGAAGTGGAAAACCTTGTGAAAACAAAGGCTAATTTTTCTTGCATAAAAAAGAGCGACCTTAAAAGCTCCTTTTTTTTGCTTAGAAAAATAGTCTATGTTGAACAAGTTTACTTCACTAAAAATTCATTTTCAGAGGTGTTCAGTGAACTTCGTTAGAAACGTACAGCGAGATTAGCTCCAAATAAAAAAGCTATTTTTTCTTTACTAAATTATCAATTTCCTCATCGGTTGGTTCGATAATGTCAATCATTGGTTCAATGAATTCCTGTTCGTTGGCCAAAGTTTTGTTTAGTGTTAAAACCAAAGCCGGCAACAACATTAAGTTCGAAAGCATTCCAAACAACAAAGTCAAGGAAATCAGTCCGCCAAGAGCAATGGTGCCTCCAAAACTAGACAACATAAAAACAGAAAATCCAAAGAATAATACAATAGAAGTATAAAACATACTCAAACCAGCATCAGTAAATGTGGCATAAACTGATTTACGGATTTTCCAGTTATTTTTCTTCAATTCCTCTCTATATTGTGCCAAGAATCGGACAGTATCATCGACCGAAAGTCCAAAGGCAATTCCAAAAACCAATATCGTCGAGGGTTTCAACGGAATGTCAAAAAAGCCCATAATTCCGGCGGTTAGCAACAACGGCAGTAAATTTGGGATTATCGAAACCAAAATCATTTTGAAGGAACGAAACATAAATCCTATTAAAAGTCCGGTCAGAAAAAATGCAAAAATCAAAGACGAAAGTAAGTTATCTAGCAAGTAGTTTGTCCCTTTTTGGAAAATCAAAGCTTTTCCGGTTATCGACACATTGTACTGACTTTTTGGAAAAATTTTATCGGCTTCTTTTCGGATTTCAGCTTCAATTTTCGGAATAGCATCACCGTTTTCGTCCCGCATAAAAGTTGTTATTCGAGCAAATTGTCCTGTCGAATCGACATAACTTTTCATCAAATTTTCTTTCGAGTCTTTGGTTGCATTTTTGGCATACGATAATATAAAAGATTGCTCTTGCGAAGTGGGTAATTCATAGAAGTCTGGATTTCCATTATAGTAAGCTTGTTTAGAATATTTGACCAAATTGACCACCGAAATAGGTTTCGATAATTCTGGAATTTCGTCAATGGCTTGTTCCAATTCTTCCATTCGCTTGAGCGTTGACAGTTTCATAACACCTTTTTTGCGTTTGGTGTCAATCATAATTTCAAGAGGCATTACGCCATCAAATTCTTTTTCGAAGAAAATAATATCTTGAAAAAAGGCTTCTTTTTTTGGCATATCTTCTATGACACTTCCCGAAATCCGCATTTTATAAATTCCTATAATGCTGATAACAAGCAGCGAAACAGCAACTACATAAATCGAAAAACGGTTGTATTTCACGTTTCGCAAAATCCAATCCATAAACGATTTTACATAACCTCGATCCAAATGCTCGATGTGGCGGTCTTTTGGAGCGGGAATATAACTATGAAAAATAGGGATTACTATGATGCACAAAAAGAACAAGGCCATAATATTGATGGAAGTGACAAGGCCAAATTCTAATAGCATTTGATTATTTGATGCTACGAAAGTGGCAAAACCAATAGCTGTAGTTAGATTGGTCAAAAGTGTTGCCATACCAACTTTGGTTGTAACACGTTGTAGGGCTTTGACTTTGTTTCGGTGGACTTTGTATTCCTGATGGTATTTATTAGTCAAGAAAATACAATTGGGAATTCCGATAACAATGATTAATGAAGGAACCAAAGCTGTTAAAACCGTGATTTCATAATTCAACAATCCTAAGAAACCAAAAGACCACATCACGCCAATAATCACGATGATAATGGAAATCAAGGTGGCTCTAAAACTTCTAAAAAAGAAAAAGAAAAGCAGCGAAGTTATCAATAAAGATGCGCCAATAAAGATGCTGATTTCTCCAATAATAGTCTGCGCATTGAGCGTTCGGATGTAGGGCATTCCAGAAACGCGTAAATCAATGTTGGTTTCTGCTTCAAATTCTTCTATTGCTGGAACTAATTTTTTTAGGATAAAATCTTTTCGGGCAGGTTTGTTTACAATTTTCTTGTCTAAATAAATGGCAGACCGAATGGTTCCTGATCTTTTGTTAAACAACAATCCTTCGTAAAAAGGCAAATCGTTGAAGAATTCCTTTTTTATTTTCTCTAGATAAACCTTGTTGGTAGTTTTACTTTGATCGACAAAAGGGACTAATTCAAATTTTTCGAGTGCTTCGTTTTTTTGTAATTTTTTTAAATCGTTTATCGAAATTACTAAATCAACAGCTTTGTCTTCTTTCAGACTATTCATTAATTTAGTCCAAGATTTAAATGCTTTTGGAGTGAAAAAGTTCTTGTTTTTTACTCCGATAACCACCAAGTTCCCTTCTTCTCCAAATTTGTTTAAAAAAGCTTTGTATTCAATATTGACAATATTATCGTCTGGCAACATATTGGCTTCTGTTTGGGTAAAATGGATGTTTTTCCATTGCAATGCCAATAAAATAGTTATCGCCAAAATAATCGATAACATTAAAATTCTATTTCTAAGGACGATACGGGCTATTAATTCCCAAAATCCTAAACTAAACCACTTGATCATTATTCAATTTTAAATGCCGCAAAGGTAGTTAATAGGCCTTTTATATATTGGTTTTAATGGAAACTTTTTGTTAAATTATGAATTAACTTTATTTTTAATTTACAATAAAATAAATGTATGGGATGTAATTTATATATTTGGATTTTGCATCTTTGTATGAAAATTAATGAAGCAGTAGCTTATGAAAAATCATAGAAATACCCTATTTTATTTAGTTGTTACAGGCGGTTTTTCAGCTTTGATTTATTGGATATTGAGTATGGGAAAAGGGTTAGAAGTACGCAAAAAATCCTTGCTTCCCGTAGTCGAAAATGGACATTGGAATGATTTTGTCGATTCGATGTCGCTCAATCTGCATCATCCTCTAGCCATACTCTTGGCGCAAATTATCACCATAATTTTAGTTGCTCGTTTTTTTGGTTGGGTTTTTAGAAAAATTGGTCAACCATCGGTAATTGGTGAAATAATTGCTGGAATCGTTCTTGGCCCATCATTATTAGGATTGTATTTTCCTGAATTTTCCTTGACCTTGTTTCCTGTTGCTTCTTTAGGGAATTTGCAATTTTTGAGCCAAATTGGTTTAATACTTTTTATGTATGTCATAGGCATGGAACTGGATTTGAAGGTCCTGCAAAATAGGGCTAAGGATGCTATTGTTATTAGTCACGCAAGTATTGTAATTCCTTTTGCATTGGGAATTGGATTGGCTTATTTTGTCTATTTTAAATTTGCTCCAGAAGGGGTAGCCTTTTTGCCTTTTGCTTTGTTTATGGGAATTGCTTTGAGTATCACTGCCTTTCCTGTTTTGGCAAGAATAGTACAAGAAAGAGGTATTCATAAAACTAAATTAGGAGCCATTGTAATTACCTGCGCTGCTGCCGATGATATTACGGCTTGGTGTATTCTTGCTGCGGTAATTGCCATTGTAAAGGCGGGAACTTTCGTGAGTTCACTCTATATCATAGGAATGGCAATAGTTTATGTACTTGCTATGCTATTTGTAGTAAAACCATTTTTAAAGAAAATAGGGGAATTATATGCTACGAAAGATAGTTTGAACAAACCGGTCGTAGCCATTTTCTTTTTAACATTAATTATTTCCTCTTACACCACCGAAATTATTGGAATTCACGCTCTTTTTGGTGCTTTTATGACCGGTGTAATTATGCCAGACATCACCAAATTTAGGAATCTTTTTATAGAAAAAGTCGAAGATGTTTCGGTGATTTTATTGCTTCCTTTATTTTTTGTTTTTACAGGTTTACGAACACAAATAGGTTTGCTCAACGACCCTTATCTATGGAAAGTTACAGGATTTATTATTCTCGTTGCTGTTGTAGGTAAGTTTTTAGGAAGTGCTTTAGCCGCAAAATTTGTAGGTCAAAGTTGGAGGGATAGTTTAACCATTGGAGCTTTGATGAACACACGGGGTTTGATGGAATTAATTGTTTTGAATATTGGTTTGGATTTAAAAGTGCTTACTCCCGAAGTGTTTACGATGATGGTTATCATGGCATTAGTCACCACTTTTATGACGGGACCAACATTGAATATTATAAATTATATTTTTAAAACCAAAGATGACAGTGTTATAGAAGAAATTTCTAATAGTGAAAAATATAAAATATTACTATCCTTTGGGAATAACGAAAAAGGGAAATCACTTTTGAGACTAGCCAATAGTTTAGTCAAAAAGCAAAAAGACAAAGCAACTGTAACAGCGATGCATCTTACCTTGAGCGATGAAGTGCATTCTTATAATTTAGAACAATATGAAAAAGACAAATTCTTACCTATAATTGACGAATCAAAAAACTTGAACCAAGAAATTACAACCTTGTTTCAAGCTACCATTGACATCGAATCTAATATTGCTGAAGTGGCTAATAATGGAGAATATGATTTGCTTTTAATTGGACTTGGAAAATCGATTTTTGAAGGGTCTTTGCTTGGAAAAGTATTAGGGTTTACCACAAGAATTATAAATCCCGACCGTTTGATTGATAAATTCACTGGAAAAGAAGGCTTATTTGAAAATTCTCCTTTTGATGAAAGAACCAGGCAGATTATCGCAAAGACTAAAACTCCATTAGGAATTTTGATTGATAAGGATTTAAATCAAGTGGAACAGGTTATTATTCCAATTTTCAGTTCTGATGATACATTTTTATTGGATTATGCCCAGAAGATGATTTACAATAACGGATCTCAAATTATGATTTTGGATGTAAACGAAAACATAAATACCAATTTTGTTCTCAAAAGTGCTTTGGATTCATTGTTACAAACCTATCCCAAAAATATCACTTTGATAAGTAACAAAATCATTAAAAAAGATTTTTTAGCCAAGTTAGATTTAATGATTATCAGTGTCGAAAGCTGGAAAGTGCTTTTGGATAAATACAGTATATGGTTGAGAAGAGTTCCTTCGGTATTGATATTTAAACAGTAAATAATAAAAAAATCAGCTCGTTAAAGCTGATTTTTTGTTTAAAAGAAAGGTTTTACACTTTCATAATTTCGGCTTCTTTGAGCACAAGATGCTCGTCAATTTTTTTAATAAAACTGTTGGTCAAGATCTGGACTTCTTCTTCGGCTTTTTTACAAACGTCTTCAGATGTCCCTTCTTTTTCTAGTTTTTTGATTTCAGTATTGGCATCTTTACGAACATTTCTAATGCCAATTTTTGCATCTTCAGCTTCTGATTTTGCTTGCTTTGCCAAATCGCGTCTTCTATCTTCAGTCAAAGGCGGAACACTGATGATAATAACATCTCCATTATTCATAGGATTGAATCCAAGATTGGCAATCATAATTGCTTTTTCGATTGTATGGAGCATATTCTTTTCAAAAGGCTGCAATGTAATGGTTCTCGCATCTGGCACGCTAATCTTCGACACCTGAGAAAGTGGTGTTGCAGACCCGTAATAATCAACAAAAACGCTTCCTAACATTGCCGGAGAAGCTTTGCCAGCACGAATATTTAAGAAAGATTTCTCTAAATGCGCAATAGAACCCTCCATAGATTCTTGGGTGCTATCTAAAATAAATTCAATTTCTTCGGTCATAATTTCTGTTTTTGGTTTTTGGTTTGTGGTTTATTGTTTGTAGTTAACCATAAACAATAAACCAAAAACTATAAACTTATATATTTACTTCTGTTCCTACGTTTTCTCCTTCGCAAATTTTCAATAAATTTCCTTGTTTGTTCATGTCAAAAATGACTATTGGAAGTTTGTTTTCTTGACTCAATGTAAAGGCTGTTGTGTCCATAACATTCAATCCTTTTTTCAATACATCATCAAAAGAAATGTAGTTGAATTTTGTTGCGGTAGCATCTTTTTCAGGATCTGCAGTGTAAACGCCATCAACACGAGTTCCTTTTAGGATTACATCGGCGTTGATTTCTACTCCACGCAAAACCGCAGCAGTATCTGTTGTAAAATAAGGATTTCCAGTTCCAGCGCCAAAAATTACGATTCTTCCTTTTTCAAGATGACGATCCGCTCTCCTTTTGATGTAAGGTTCTGCAATAGATTCCATTTTCAAAGCAGTTTGCAAACGTGTTTTCATTCCTTTGTCTTCGAGCGCTCCTTGCAGAGCCATTCCATTAATTACTGTGGCCAACATTCCCATATAATCGCCTTGAACACGATCCATACCATTACTAGCGCCAGCAACTCCTCTAAATATATTTCCTCCGCCAATTACAATGGCAATTTCAACTCCTTTATCGTGAACTTTTTTAATTTCTACGGCATATTCTTCTAGTCTAGCAGGATCTATACCGTATTGTCTGTTCCCCATCAGTGCTTCACCACTTAATTTTAAAAGTATTCTTTTATATTTCATTTTATATGGTTTTAAAATTTTGAGAAATACTTACGAAAGTACGACCCCATTTTTATGATTTGAGTTTTGCAAATATAGGTATAATCTGTTTTTTTAAAATATTTTTTTCGAAAAATAAATTTCAAATATTAGTTTTAATAATTGACAGGAATTATTTTTTTGTTAAAAAATAGTTGTACATTTACTCACCCAATTTATTCTACCGTTCCGATTTACTTTTTTTATGGTTTTTAGAATTGTTCAACAATTAAAAAAACGAACCATGAAAAATTTATTTGAAAGATTCTACGAATTTGTTTCTAATGCCCTTTTCGGTGGCCAAAACACGGGTCATTATTGAATATAGTATCGATAACCCTCACGTAAAAGTTTAATGCGTGTTGTTTGAACGACTCGTTATAAGATAAACATATTATACTTTTAATGTGTAAAAAACGCTTGTTTTTATTTCAAACTTATTGATTTTAAAATTTTATATTTTGAAGGTAATTACTGGTTTACTAGCATGATTGACTAAGTCTTCACCAATACTTCCGTTGTAAAAATGCGCTAATCCAGTTCGGCCATGTGTACACAGTCCTATTAAATCGGCTTTAATACTTTTAGAAAAATTAATAATTCCATTTTCTATATTCGTGTCGTTGTAAATATGAATGGAGTAGTTATCTACGTCAAAATTAGCTATAAAATCTTCCATAATTTTTTCTGTTGCGGCGGTAGTTTTAAAACTGGCAGGAGTACAAATGGTTACTAACGATAGTTTGGAGTTGAATATTTTTGCAAATTCAAGCATTTTTCTAAACGGTTTTCGAGTTTCTTTTGAAAAATCTGAAGCAAAGACAAAATTATTCGCTTTAAATTCGTTTAGTTCTTTTTTGACTACCAAAACAGGGATATTAGAGAATCGAACAATTTTTTCAGTATTGGAACCTATCAAAACTTCGTTAAATCCAGATGTTCCGTGAGATCCCATTACTATTAAATCGGCATCGTTTTTTATGCTAGCATCAATAATACCTTTATCCACTTTATTAAATTCGATAGATTCAAAAACGTTAATTCCTTCTAAAAAGGAGGATTCCATTAATTCTTCAAGCTTGCTTATAGCTTTGTTTTTAAAAAGAATAATCTCGGGAATGCTATTGCCATTTCCGAAAGCATCATTTGCTTGATGAGGCAATTCTAACAGATGTAATAAAATAATTTCATAATTTTTCTCACAAGCAATTTGTGCGGCTACTTTTAAAGCTTCAATTGAACAGTTTGAAAAATCAATAGGTACTAAAATTCGTTTCATATTAAAAGATTGTTAAATTATTTCAAAGAAAGTAACCTCTATTTAGGGGATTAAATTTACAAAATATTTTTAACATAAAATAATCATTTTTAATTTATAAAAAATAACACTATATTTGCACAGTTATTTATTAAAAAACTAGATAATGAGGCACGCATAGCGTGCCTCTTTTTATAAAATATGACATTTAAAGATAAAGTAAACGGCTTGGTAGCGGAAGGATTATTAGAGAAACCCTCAGTTTTTTTGATAGACCTGACAATAACCGATAGTTTCAAAATTATCGTGACTTTGGACGGCGATAATGGAGTGGCTTTACAGGATTGTATTGACATAAGCAGAGCTATTGAAAACAATTTAGACAGAGAGGAACAAGATTTTTCTCTAGAAGTAGCCTCAGTAGGCGTAGGGTCGCCTTTAAAAATGGTAAGACAATACAAAAAAAACATTGGCAGAACAGTAATAGTGAAATTAGCAGCCGAAACAATTGAAGCAGAATTAGTTGAAGCTAATGATAATTTTATAATTTTGTCGTGGAAAGCCAGAGAGTCCAAAAAAATTGGAAAAGGAAAAGAAACGGTTCAAAAAGAACAGGAAATACCGTACACAGAAATAAAGGAAGCAATCGTTACAGTAACATTTTAATTAAATAGTTGGCATGGAAAATTTAGCATTAATCGATTCATTTTCAGAGTTTAAAGACGATAAACTTATTGATCGTGTAA